>DAISIS010000480.1:0-4495 GCA_036821925.1 Pirellulaceae bacterium | reverse complement strand
GCCGGCACCTGGCCGCGCAGGTAACCCTCGCGATCGGGACGTTCGCTGAGATAGATGTTGTTTTCGCCAATGCCCAGTTCGACCATCACCGGCATCCCCCCCGGCTGCTCGCTGATCGACCCGGCAATGCCGTCGTGCTCGCGCAGGTACAGCGGCACGGTCTCGAGATACGTGCGCAGGGCCAATCCCTTGCGCACCATCCACGGCTCGGCCTCATGCTGCTGGTACACCTCGGTGAACACGCGGGCCCGGTGCAACGCCACGGTGATGGGCGAGTCGACGACGGCGCGCCGCAAGGCCAGCATGTCGCCATGACCGCCTACCGGAGCCGTGGCACGTGCGGGCCGGTGCCCCAGCGCGATCAGCCCGGCGCTGCCCGCAGAGAGGGTCGTGCGCACGAGGAACTGTCGACGAGAGAGACTCTTGTGCTGCATCGTCTTCCGCCGCTGAAGGGATCACCACTCGCGTACGGTGGGACGCGATCTCCCCGACATCATACCATACCCGCCACCGGCTCAGGCAACGTGCCGGACTGCCGGCCAGCTCGCTGGCCACACCTTGTGCGGGGTGTCGTGGTGGTGGATGATCATGGGGTGCGGTCGAGCCGTGGTGAGCTCGGTGGACGTCGGGACGGCTGGGGCAATCCCCCCGGCACCCCTCCGCGATGATGCCGCTTGATGGTTGAAGCCTGGCATGGGAGGTAAGTCACAATGCGATTCGCCACAGTACGTATGTGCTTGATGACTGGTCTGTTTGTGCTCTCCGGCTGTTCGCAGGGGGAAAGTCAGGCTCTGGTCACGGGGCAGCCTGTTGCGCTGGCTGATCCGGAGGCCGCCCCCTATTGGCCGGCATTCCAGGGATCCCGCGGCGACAACATCTCCGATGACACAGGCCTGCTGCGCACGTGGCCCGCCGACGGACCGCCCGTGGTGTGGACCGCCGAGGGAATTGGCCAGGGATTCTCGTCGGTCAGTCTGGCGCGCGGCCTGATCTTCACGGCGGGGAACATCAACGACCAGAGCGTGGTGACCGCGCTGGATCTGGACGGCAAGATCCAGTGGCAGACTCCCGCCGGCGGCGCGTGGACAGGCAGCCATGCCGGCACGCGCAGCACGCCGACGGTCGACGATGACCGGATCTACTTCCAGAACCCACTCGGCGAGCTGTTCTGTCTGGAGGCGGCGACGGGGAAACCGATCTGGAGCGTGAACGTGCTGGAGCGGTTCGGCAGCAGCAATATCACCTGGGCGCTGGCCGAGTCGACCCTGGTCGACGGCGACCGCGTGATCAGCACGCCGGGCGGTCCCCAGACGGCGGTCGTGGCGCTCAACAAGATGACTGGCGAGACCGTCTGGCAATCGCCGTCCGCCGAGGGGGACCTGGCCAGCTACGCCACTCCGACGCTGGTCGCATACGAAGGGAAGCGGCTGCTGTTCACATTCACCAGCAAAGCCATCATCTGCGTGGACGCCGACACCGGCAAACTCTATTGGCGGGTCCCTCACGAAACGTCGTATGACGTCAACGCGCTCAAGCCGATCTTTCGCGACGGCCGGGTGTTCGTCACCAGCGGGTACGGCACCGGCTCGCGCATGTTGCAGGTGAAGGTGGCAGGCGACCAGGTGGAGTTGGAGGAAGTCTGGAGCAACCCGGAACTGGACAATCATCATGGTGGCGTGCTGTTGTGGGACGGCTATCTCTACGGTGCGAAGTTCGGCCACGACTGGGCCTGTCTCGACTGGGCCACCGGCCGCACGATGTACAGCGCGCCGGGAGTGGGCAAGGGATCGCTTACGTGTGCCGATGGCCTGCTGTACACGCTGAGCGAAAAGTCGCAGATGGGGCTGGTGGCTGCGGACTCCGAGTCGTTTGAGGTTGTCAGCCGGTTTCGGCTCCCGCGGCAGGGGGAAGGGCCCAGCTGGGCCTACCCCGTGGTCTGCGGCGGCCGACTCTACGTGCGGTATGACAACTACCTGTACTGCCATGACGTGCGCAGCCGCCCGTGATGCGCGGCCGCGCAGGGCCGGCAGCTGATGCCCGCCCCGCAGGCCATCCCGGGGGTATTGGAGGTGAATGCCGTTTGTGCGGCCGGCCGTGCCGCACAGGCGGATGACTGCAGCGCGGGACGCGGCAACGGCACGCATGGGAGGCGCACAGACGATGCCGATTACCAGGGTGTTCATGGACTGGGGGCAGCCGGCGCTGCCGGCCGTGGTGGAGCATCTGCGCGCGCGGTACCAGCGCGGCGACCTGCTGGATCTGGATCAGGTGGTGCTCGTATTTCCCGGTGCGCGCGCCGGGCGCCGTCTGCTGGAACTGCTGGTAGAGCAGGCGGCGGAGCACGACTTCGTCCTGGTGCCGCCGCACCTGCGCACGGTCGGGCAGCTTCCCGAACTGCTGTACGAATCCAAACGCCCGTTCGCCACCGATCTGGTCCAGCGACTGGCGTGGGTGCAGGCGCTCAAGGACATTGGCCCGGACGTGTGCCGGCCATTCATTCCGCAGCTCCCCAGCGCGGACGACCACGCCAACTGGATGGAACTCGGCGGGCTACTGCAACGGCAGCATCGTGAGCTGGCGGCGGACGCCTTGAATTTCGCGGAGGTGGCGCGGCGCGGGCAGGCGTTGAGCGGCTTCCGCGAGTCTCCCCGCTGGATCTTCCTGAGCGCCGTACAGGACCGCTACCTGGCTATTCTGGACGGGCTGGGGTTGTGGGATCTGCAGACCGCTCGCCTGTTTGCGATCGAGCACCGGGAATGTCGTACGGACAAGGACATTCTGCTGGTGGCCACGACCGACATGAACGTCGCCATGCGCCGCATGCTGGAGCAAGTGGCGGATCGGGTCACGGCGCTCGTGCACGCACCTGCCACACTGGCCGATCGGTTTGACGAACACGGGTGCCTGATCCCCGACGCCTGGCAGGACGCCCGCATCGATCTGCAGGCGGGTCAGATGCGGATCGTACAGGGACCGGCCGAGCAGGCGGACGCGGTGGTCAGCGTGATCGCGGGCTACGACGGGCGTTATCGCGCTGACGAGATCGTGGTGGGAGTGCTGGACGAGCAACTGGTGCCGCACCTGATGCGTCGCCTGGAACAGGCACAACTTCCCGCGCGGTGGATGGTGGGCCGGACTGTCCGCGAGACCGCCCCCTACCGGCTGCTTGAGGTGCTGGGCAACCTCGTGCAGCGGGGCCGCTTCGCCGACCTGGCAGCGTTGGTGCGGCATCCCGATGCCACTGCCGCTCTGGCCTCCCACGGAGCGACCGGGAACTGGCTGTCGCAGCTGGACGATTACTACCATCGGCACCTGCCGGCGCGGATGGGCCAGTGGGCGGGTGAGCCTCAGAAGTACGCGACGCTGCGGCGGATCGTCGCGCACATCGAGGCGGTTGTGCGGCCGGTCCAGGGTCCGCCGCGTTCGCTGGCCGAGTGGGCGCCGGGCATCGCCCAACTGCTGCTGGCCTTCTATGGCGACAGTGTGCTGACCCCCGACGAACCGGACAGCTATTACACGCTCAAATCGCTCGAAGCGGTGCGCGCGGCGCTGGGCGAATTCCAGCAGATTCCTCCGCAGATCGCCCCCGCGGTCTCGGCGGCGCAGGCGATCGAGCAGCTGCTGAAGCAGGTGGCAAGCACGCAGCTTCCGTCCGCGCATGCGTCAGGCCAGATTGAGCTCCTCGGCTGGCTGGAACTCCCGCTGGACATGGCTCCCGCGCTGATTGCCACGTCGTTCAACGAAGGCTGCGTGCCGACGTCGGTCAATTCCGATCTGTTTCTTCCGAACACATTGCGCCAACAACTCGCACTGCTCGATAACCGCCGCCGTTATGCGCGCGACGCCTATGCCTTGAGTGTGCTGCTGGCGTCGCGCCAGAACCTGACGTTGATCGCCGGTCGACAGACGGCCGACGGCGCCCCGCTGGCGCCCAGCCGGCTGGCCTTCGCCACCGACCCGGACACGATGGCCCGCCGGGCGTTAGAGTTCTTCCGGGCGGAGGAGGGAAGCCCGCCCCGGAGCGTCGTGCCGGCCGCGTCCGCTGCCGGCCGCTCGGGGTTCGTGGTGCGGCGCCCGGCGCCACTTGAGCGGCCGGTCGGCGCGCTCAGCGTCACCGCCTTCCGCTCGTATCTGGCGTGTCCCTACCGGTTCTATCTGCGGCACGTGTTGAAGCTCGAGTCGATGGATGATGCGGCCGAAGAGCTGGGCCCCGACACGTTCGGCACGCTGCTGCACGAGGTGCTCAAACAGCTGGGGGACGAAGCGATCCGGGGTGAGACCGACCCCGACAGGATCCGGCGCTTCCTCCACGAGACGCTCGATCGGTATGTGGCGGAGAACTATGGCGCCGAGCAGTTACCGGCGGTGGCTGTGCAGCTGGCCCAGGCGCGGGCGCGCCTGGATGCGCTCGCCGCGTGGCAGGCGGAGCGGACCAGGGACGGGTGGCGGATCGCGCATGTGGAGACGCCTGGTGGCCAGCCGCCGGCCCGGCTGG
>DAISIS010000479.1:0-4499 GCA_036821925.1 Pirellulaceae bacterium | reverse complement strand
CTCGTACATCTGGACCTTCACGACGGTGAAGCCGCCCTGGGGGCACAGCTGGCCGGCGCGCAGGATACAGGCATCGGTCCCCTCGATGGCCTCGACCGCAATCGCCGCCAGCCCCTTGACCACGACCGTCTGACCCACGTCCACACGCCCCAATTCCTTGGCCAGGCGCCAGCCGAAATGAATGTCTTTGAGCTGAGCGGCGGTGGGGGTGCGCCCGCTGAGCGGTCCGGCTTTCACCAGCAGCTCCGGGGCGAAATCGGTGGGGGGCTGGAAGTGGATGCCGTCCGCGGCATACGCGTCGATGAGCGTCGTCATCAGGGTGTCGTCCTTGCGATCCTGAGTCCGTGTGAGGAAGTGGGGGTAGAACGTGCGGCAGCAACGCCAGTCGGGCAGGTGGCGCAGCCAGCCCCCGCGCGCGAAGAGCATGTGTGCCTTGAAGATCTTGCCGGCCATCGTCGCCTGCCGCACGCCGCGCCGCCGGAAGTACCGCAGGTGCGCGCCCAGTTTGGCGATGCCCACCAGGTGAAACTCGTCGCAGATCTCAGCCAACGCGGGATCCGCATGGTCGCGGATGCCCAGGCAATAGACGGCGTAGCCCTGTCGCTTGAGGGCGCACGCTACGGCTAACGGAAAATTGCCCCAGCCGGCGAGCAGACCCATTTTCTGCACATCGCTCATCCGTAAGCTCACGCTGCGTGCTGCTGCCGGTCCGGCTGGGTGTCGGACGGCCGTGCACTCTCGAGTTGCTGCACGATCTTCTTCAGCTGCCGCCGCATGTCGGGCAACTGCCGGACGTGCCCCCACATCCGCCACTGGTCCCGTTCCGGCGTGGCTGGCACACCAATGAATACGGCACCGTCGGGCACATCGTTCATCAGTCCCGCCTTGGCTCCGAGGATCGCGCGATGGCCGATGTGCAGATGGTCCGACAGCCCCACCTGGCCGGCCATCACGACGTAGTCGCCGGTCGTGCAGCTACCGGCAATGCCGACCTGCGAACAGATCAGATTGTGCTTCCCCAGCCGGCAGTTGTGGCCGATCATCACCTGGTTGTCGATCTTGGTGCCGTCCCCGATCACGGTCGCGTCGTACGTGCCGCGGTCAATGGTCGTCCCCGCGCCGATCTCGACGTCGCTGCCGATCTCCACGTTGCCCAGCTGCGCGCCACGCACGTGCGCCCCGTGAACCGTGTGGTAGCCAAACCCGTACGCCCCGATCGCCGCACCGGCGTGAATCACCGTGCGATCGCCGATGGCGCAGTTTTCGTAGATCACGACGTTTGGAAACAGGACCACGTCCCGCCCGATCCGGCAGCCGGCCATGACGTGCACCCCCGCGTGAATGATCGTGCCGGCCCCCACCACTACGTCTTCGCCGATGCTGGCCAAGGGGTGTACGTCCACGTTGTCGGCCAGCTGGGCCGAGGTGGCAACGCAGGCCGCCGGGCTGCGCCCGGTCCGCGCTGTTTCACGCGGCGGTCGGAACTGCATCACGATCTGCGTGAACGCTGCATGCACGTCGGCAACCACCAGACAGGGAAGCGTGGTCGGCGGGAAGTCCGGGGTGACGACGACGGCCGCCGCCGGCGAAGACGCCAGGTGCGGCAGGAGCTTCGCCGCATCGGCCAGCGTGATCTCGCCGCGCTGCACGCGGGCAATGCTCGCCGCGCCGGTGATCTCGATGCGGGCGTCTCCACGCACTTCGCCACCCACCAGATCAGCCAGCTGTTGAAGAGTCTTTGTGGGCACGTGTGGGTCCTTCCATGTGGATTGGAGGGGGCCCCCGGAACGGGAACCGAGGCGGGCATGGTACCGCAAGACCGGTTCCTGCAACAAGGCGGATTTGACCGCCCCTGGGGTGAACATGCGGCGCTTGCCCGGCTTGTTCAGCTCCCCTGGATTCCGGGCCGGGGCGTCTGAGGCCGCGGTCGTTCGGGCGCCACCGTCCTACATGAACAACCGCCCGATGTCGTTGGCGAACACGAACACCATGAGTCCCAGCAGGCAGACGACGCCGATCAGGGTGAGCGTGCCTTGCAGACGTTCGTCCACCGGTTTGCCGGTGACGGCTTCGGCCGTCAGGAAGACGATATGGCCGCCGTCGAGTGCGGGGATGGGCAGGAAGTTCAGGATGGCCAGGTTCGCGCTGAGTAGGGTCAGGAACAGCAGCAGTCTGGGGGTGCCCAGCGAGGCTTCTGAACCGGCTGCGGCGGCGATCATCAGGGGCCCGCCGAGGGTCTTGGGCGAGATACGGAATGTGACGAGTTTGCCCAGGAAGTTCAGCACCTGCTGGAGCTTTTCTTTCGTCTCGCGGAAGCCGAGTCGCCACGCTTCCGACCAGGATGTGGCGGTGTGCACGCGGGTGAGGTTAACCAGCTGCAGGCCACGGTCGACATAGAACCACTGCGGGGATGCCTCGGGGCGCAGTCTGGCCACCATCTCCTGCCCGCCGCGCACGTAGCGCAACTCCAGCTCCGTGCCTGCGGGCATCATCTGCATGAGGGCCGACACGTACGGCCAGTTTTCCCGCTGTTCGTCGATCTGGGTCTCTTCGTCAAACGAGCGGCCGAACAGCTCTTTGGCCGTCTGGGCAGCTTCCTCCGTGGCGGCTACGAAGAGCGCACCGTACACCAGGTCGCCCGGCTGCAGGCCGGCCTTGTCCGCCGGGCTGCCCGGTTCCACGGCGACCACCTCATTATGCACAGCATAGGCCATGCCCACCGACTCCACAGGAACCAGGGAGCCAGGGATCAGTGCGACTTCGTACTGGTAGCGCGGTTCGGGAGTGACTTGCAGCTGCACCAGTTCGCGCTTGTCGGCTGTCTGCCGTTCCACCTCGAGCGTGATGGGTTGTCCGATCCACTGTTCGAACCGCTGTGGCAGCACGAGCGGGTCGCCCACCGGCTGCTGGTTGACGCGCTGGATGGTATCGCCGACCAGCAGGCCTGCGCGGGCGGCCGGGCTGTGCATGCGCACCGCCTCGACCGGCCCGATGCGCAGGGCCAGTCCGACCGTGCGCAGCGGTTGGGGGGGCAGCGTGATTTCCAGCGACTGGCGCGCGAGCGACGCCGTGTCGGGCTCCACCGCCCGCTCGACGACCAGCATCAGGGGTTGGGCGAGATGGGCGGCTAGGGCCGCCTCCAACTCGTTGGCCGGCAGCTCGCCCTGCTCGTTGGCGCCGGCCGGATCGATCGGCTTGCCGTCGACGGCCACGATCCGATCGCCGCCCTCCAGGCGAGGTTCTGCCCGGCTGGCCGCCATCCCCGGGATCACGTGCGGTTTGCTGGCCAGCGTCGTCGAGTCTGTGGGGCGGATGCCGATGCTCGCGAAGTCGCTCAGGCCGCGCTTCACCAGCCGATCGCTGGGGGTGATCGCCAGCCACTGTTCTTCGCCCCCGGGCAGTTTCACTTTCAGGTCGATCGGCCTGGGGTCTTCCCCCAGCCCGTGCAGGGCGATCTGCTGCCGCAAGTCCCAGTCGAACCGCAGATGCTCGCTGTCTTTGCCGGACCGCTCGATCTGTACGACCTTGGTGGCCAGCGGCACATCCTCCACCCACGCGGGGGACCCGGCCGAGGTGCCGCCGATTTCACACGGATCGTAGGTCACGCCCATGCGGTACGCGACGGCGGCGAACACGACGGCGAAGATCAGGTTCATGATCACGCCGGCCGAGATGATGGCCATCCGCTGCGGCACCGACTTGGCCGGATAGCTGCGCGGATCCAACTCGTACTCGGTGGCCGCCTCCGGGGCCTGGGCGGAGCTCGCGTCGGGGGGGGGCGGGGCGTTCTTGGCGATCCGCACGCGTTCTGCTTCCTTCTGCGCGTTGGCCGGATTGTCGTCCTGCCCCAGCATCTTGACGTAGCCGCCTAACGGGATGATCCCGATCCCGTACTCCGTTTCGCCCCACTGGACCTTGCCCAGGGTACGGGGCAGGGCGAGCGGCCCGATCTTGATCGGCACGTCGAAGCCCAGGTAGAACTTCTCGCACTTCACCCCGCACGCCTTGGCGACGAGGAAATGCCCCAGTTCGTGCACGAAGATCACGAGCCCCACACCGATCAGCACGGCAAGGATGACCCAGATCAGATGGAGCGTTCCGCCGAGCGTGATGGCAGCTAAGCACAAACCCACCGTGATACCTCCTCCCGCGCCCAGGTGTCGAGTCTCAAGAGCTCATCCAGTGTTGGGGTCGGGCTGTAATGATGATGCTGTAAGACGGCCTGGCAGGCCGGCACAATCTCCTGAAAACCGAGCTGCCCGTGCAGGAAGCGCAGCACGGCCGCTTCATTCGCCGCGTTGACCACGACTCCTGTCGTGCCGCCCATGCGGGCCACTTCATGCCCCAGGGCGATCGCCGGAAAACGCTCCACGTCCACCGGCGTGAACTCCAGCTGCCATGCACGCGTGATGTCAAAACGCGTGCAGACGCGTTCCCAGCGGTCGGGATAGGCCAGCGCAAACTGGATCGGCAGCCGCATGTCAGGCGGGCTGAGCTGG
>DAISIS010000478.1:0-4526 GCA_036821925.1 Pirellulaceae bacterium | reverse complement strand
CCGCAAATAAGCCGCTTTCAACCGGGCATCATCGTCCTGCATCCGCGAGAACGCCGGGAACGTCACGCGCCCCAGCGTGTTCGTGATCGCTTCGCAGGGAAACATCAGAATCCGGTACGCCAGCGAGTAGTGGCCCAGCGACGTGGCCCCCAGAAACGTGCCGATAAGAAAATTGTCCGCATTGCGGGCAAAATAGTTGACGATGGAAAAGCCGGTCAGATTCGCCCCGAAACCGAATACGCCGCGAACCTCCCCGCGCGAGAACAGCCAGCGCGGACGCCAGTCCGTATACAGAAAGCTCAGCACCGTGCGCCCCGCTACGCCGATGATCGAGGACCATACCAACGCCCAGACATGCCACCCGGCAAACGCCAGTACAAGGACCACCACACTGCGCAGCGCTGCCACACCAATGTCGATCCAGGCCAGTTGCCGAAAGGCCAACTGGCGCGTCAGCAACGCCGACGGCACGAGTGCGGGCGCAGACACAAGAAACGACATGCCCAGTACGGCAACAACTGGCCCGACCCGTGCATCGCCATAGATCCAGGACGCAAGCGGGGCTCCACAGACGAGCACCGCCGTCGTCACAACCCCTATGCCCAGGCTGATAAAGAACAGGCTGCTCAACAGCGATTCGCTGATCTGCTTGCGCTGGACCAGCGCCGAACCCAGCCCCAGCGACTGAAACACCTGCAAGAAGCCGGTGATGACAATCGCCATGCCCACCAGCCCGTAGGCCTCCGGAGCGACAAGCCGCGCCACAAAGACCGAGGCGCACACCTCAACAAGCTGCGCGCCATACTTCGCAACAACACTCCATCGCACACCGCTGTACACGTCCATTTGTGGTTCGGAGTCGTCCATCGTGGACCAGCACCCAGGCACACACGGAATCAGATCGCATAGCTCCAGTATCGGCGGAAATGCACGCCGCATTCGGAACCAATCCACTCCCGATCGCGCCCCACCTCCATCCGGCGACCTGATGCGGACATGGACCGCATTTGCCGTCCACACCACCGCCAGCAGCCGCCTGCAGCGGCAGGCGTCTTTGCCCTACCCACAAAGAACGCCCACTTTAACAGGTTCTGTGGGGTGGCCCCCCACATAACGTCCGGGCGCATCGCGGTTTTGCTTCGTGAGCGCGCTTCATTCTTGACGATTATTCAGAAGATCCGGTCCCGTATCTTCAGGTCAGTGCACACCGCTCAACCGTACTTTCGAGCCATGACAGGTCCGTCCGTCAGCGTGATCATTCCTGCCTATCGCGCCGAGCATACTATTCGGCGCGCGATTGACAGCGTGCTGGGGCAGACGGTGCCGGCCCGCGAGATCATCGTGGTCGACGATGGCAGCCCAGACAACCAGGCGGCGATCGTCGAGCAGTACGGGCATCCCGTGGTCCTGTTGCGGCAGGCAAACGGCCATACGGCAGCCGCCCGGAACACTGGAATCGAGTATGCCCGTAGCGACTTCATAGCCTTTCTGGATGCGGACGATTACTGGGCACCACACAAGTTAGAGCGGCAGCTGGAGTTGTTTGCCGTCCACCCGTCGGTCGGCGTCGTCGCTGGCCGGTACTACGTCCAGGAGCCGAATGGAGTGCGTTACATCCGCCCGTTGGCCGCGGCCGACTGGTGTGATCAGGTACTGCGGGGATCGGGACCGCGCGTCTTCCTCCTGGCCACGATGATCTCGACGATCACGGTAATGATCCGCCGCGAGCTGCTCGACGCCGAGCGGTTTGTTTCGGGGCTGGAGCCGGCGGAAGACCGCGATCTCTGGATTCGCCTGGCGGCGCGGACCGCCGTCTATCTGTGTTCCGAGCCGCTGGCAACTGTGGTGCTGGAACCGGGCGGCATCTCCCGCTGCGACATTGCCCGCGACTGTACCAGGATGCTGGAGGTCGTGCACCGCTATCGGCATTTGCTGGGCAGGCGGTCAACGCGCCTGTGGCGATCCTACACCCGCTATCGGTGGGCAGCCATGGAGCCACGGCCGCGCGTTGCACTGCCGCTGTTGGCGCGTTCCTTCTGTGGCTGGCCAGCACCGTATTATGGCATGCCGGCAATGCAGCCCTGGGGCCGTCTGCGCCGGCTGTTGGTCTTGCTGGCACAACTGGGGCCCGGCATGCTGCGCAGCGGCGTGGCGAAGGTGAGGTCATGAGCACCCCAGTTTCCCGAACCCTGGCTCGTCCTGGCAGGCAGTATCTCAGACTGGTTGTCGAGCGGCTGCTGAGGTGGCATGTACCGGTCGGTCGCTGGAATCGACGGTTCTTCTCCGGACTATACCAGGTACACGTCTTGGCGCGTGTTGCGGCAGCGTCGGCGCTGCGTTTCCTCTGGTGGGAACCGCTCTGGCGCAGCCAGTGCCGCACGGTGGGCCGGCGTTTCCGCATGGAGCAGTTGCCATACCTGCTCGGGCACGGCGAGATCACCATCGGCAACGACGTGTACTTCTCCGGCAAATCGTCGTTCGCATTCAGCTCGCGTCACACCTCCCTGCCGCAGCTCTCAATCGGGCATGGTTCGTTTGTCGGTCACCAGTGTGCCATCGCGATCGCCCATCGGGTGCAGATCGGCAACCACTGTCTGGTCGCAGGCGGCGTGCGGATCGCCGACTTTGACGGCCACCCGTTGGACGCCGCTGCGCGCCGCGCAGGGGTCACATGCAGTGCCGACGCAGTACGGCCGGTGACCATTGGCGACGATGTGTGGATCGGGCATGGAGCCATCATTCTAAAGGGAGTGACTGTCGGCGATCGTGCGGTCATCGGGGCGTGTGCGGTAGTGACTCGTGACGTGCCGGCCGACACGGTCGTGGCCGGCAATCCAGCGCGTATCGTCAAGCGGCTGGTCAATACACGCCCACCGTCGGCATAGAAAGGCCCAGCCCACATGCCTTTACCGGCAGCACGCACAACCGCGCCGACTCGCAGGAGCACCTCACCGCCGGGTGCCGGGCGCGCTCCTCAGACGGCCGTCTTGCCGGACCGGTCGCACCAGCGGTGGCCCAGGAAGCGGATCGTCCACATATCGCTCGGGACGAACGTGGGGGGCATGGAGAAACTGCTGGTGGAGTTCGCCCGCTTCACGGACCGCCAGCGGTTCGAAGTGGTGTTCATTTCCCTTGAAGAGCCGGGGACAGTTGCCCTGGAGCTGGAAAGCCTGCGGTGCCCGGTCTATGCGTTGGGCAAGGGGGCGGGACTCCGGCCGGGGGTCGTGTTCACACTCGCGCGACTCCTGCGAGCCCTTCGTCCGAGCGTCGTGCACACGCACAATACGGCCGCGTTCCTGTACGGCGCTCCGGCCGCGCGGCTGGCACGCGTACCGCGACTCATCCACACGCGGCACGGCCAGCGTTACGGGGCGTCTCGCCGCGAAACGCTGCTCTTTCGCCTCTTCTCCCGCTTGGCCGACCGCATGATCAGCGTGTCCGAAGACGGGCTGCGGCGGACGCTGGCGGACGGCATCGGCGCCGCGCGCGCCGGCGTGATCTGGAATGGTGTGGATCTGTCGCGGTTCTCCTATACGGGTCCGCAAGCCACGGGGCCCGCCATCTCGGTCTCCAGGCTGAGCCCGGAGAAGGATCTGGCCACCTTGATCCGGGCTATGCGGTACGCGTTGGATCTCCTGGGCCCCCAATCGCCTGGATTCGCGTTGGAGATTGTCGGTGACGGACCCGAACGCCGGCAGCTGGAACGCCTGTCGCGCGACCTGGGTCTGGGTACCGCGATTCGCTTCCATGGCACGCGTGGCGACGTTGCCGCGCTGCTGGCAGACGCCTCGATGTTCGTGCTGCCATCGTTGACGGAGGGCATCTCCTTGACGCTGCTCGAGGCCATGGCGCGCGGCCTGCCCGTAGTCGCTACGGGCGTCGGCGGCAATCCCGAGGTGGTCGTACCGGGCGTCACGGGCCTGCTGGTCCCGGTCCGGGACCCGGCGGCCTTGGCCATCGCCATGGTACACGTCTATCAGCGTCCGGAACTGGGGCAGCAGATGGGTCTGCGCGGCAGACAACGGGTGGAGCGGGAGTTCTCGGTGCAGACCATGATCCGCCAATACGAGGCCCAGTACGTTGCTGTAGCACCATCATGATTGCGTACGTTTACCGATATCTGATCATCCCGGGCTTTGAATCGCTGCTCAAGCGCCGCCAGACGTTTCGGTTCTGGCGCGAGCTGGAGGCCAGTCAGTGGTGGTCGCGGGAGCAACTGGAGTCGCTCCAGTTGCAGCGTCTGCAGCGTCTGGTCGAGTACTGCTTCGCCCATTCGCCTTTCTACCGCCAGTTGTGGAGCGGACACGGCCTGGCCCTGCGGGACCTGCACTCGCTGGCAGATTTCCGCGTCTGGCCCGTGATCCAGAGACACGAGATGCAGGCCCAGGCAGACCGCATCCGCTCCGACATGCCAGGCCTGCGCGTAGTAGCCAAAGCGACTGGCGGCTCGACGGGCGTCCCGCTGCGATTCGTGCTCGATCGCGAGGCCGACGAGCGGCGTGTCGGAGCGACGCACCGGGGATACG
>DAISIS010000477.1:0-4550 GCA_036821925.1 Pirellulaceae bacterium | reverse complement strand
CTCCAGTCTGCGATAGAGACGACGGGCGCCGGCCAGGTCATGCATGCACGCACAGGCGCGCATCCCGATCGACACCGCGGCCTCATGCCATGGTTCCAGGGCCAGGAGGCGCTGGCACGCGTCGAGCGCCGTGTCGGGGTGTCCTCCGGCCAGCCGCGCCTCAGCCGCGGCCAGCAACGCCCGCTGGCACAGCAGGGCCAGCCGCTCACGCGGGGCAAGCGTCCAATCGGCGTAGCGGTATTCAGGCAGCAGGTCGCCGCCGTACAGCGCCACCGCCTCTTCCCACTTGCCGTGGCGGCAGCACGCTTCGAATTCCGCCAGGTCCACCCGAGAATCGGAGGGGAGCCGAAGCGTGATCTGCCCGTCCTCCACCTCCAGGTAGCGGGAGGGAAACTTGTCAGGCAGCTCCGGCTCCAGCGCGTGGCGCAGGGCCGAAGTGGCGTGATGGAAGAGAACGAGAGCGGTCGCCGGCGCCTTGCCGGGGTACAGGGCCTCGGCGACTTGCTCGGACGTCAGGCGCGCGCCGGGAGCAAGGAGCAGCAGGGCGAGCAACTCACCTGCCCGTCGCTGGCGCAGCGAGCGGCTCGCGACGAGTCGCCGGCCCTGGCGCACGGCCAGGCCGCCCAGGGTCACCACCTCAAGCGCCGGGGGCGGCACGCGGCGCAGGTGATCCAACAGGAGGATGCTCGCCCGCGCCAACTCCGGCTCGGAGCGATTTCCATGTGCTGCAAGGAGCGGGAACGCCAGGCTCCGCTCTTGTTCCAGGAGAAACGCAAAACCGCCCTCGACGATGGCGCGCGCGGCCTCCAGCCATGCGGCGGTTGCTTCGCTGCGTCGCTGCTCGTGCAACAGCGCAGCCAGCAGGAAGCGGGCGCGCGCCAGGTCAAAGGCCGCGCCGAGATCGACCAGCTGTGCGACCGCGTCGCGCAGGTCCGCCTCCGCAGCGTCCGCCCGGCCGCACAGCCAGGCGGCGCGCCCGCGCTCGATCAACGCCCTGCCCTGCTCGTGCCGGTAACCGACGTGGGCCGCGAAGGCCAGCGCATCGTCGGCCCATGAGCGCGCGTTTGGCCCGTCGCCCGCGAGCCGGTGGTAACGGCTCATGGCCAGGCGCACCGAGCAGTTGAGCCACGGTTCTCCGATCATCTCGGCAGCCGCGCGGGCGCGGGCGCACAGCGCGACGGCCCCCTGCAGGTCCCCTTCGTCCAGATGCAGGCACGCGTCGATGCACAGCCCGCAACCATACGCCAGGGCGCCAGGTGCCGCCAGGCGCGCCAGCTCATCCAGGGCGGTGCGGGCCTTCCGATGCTGGGAGGTGGCCTCGTAGATCATGCAGAGGACGGTTTGGGGATAGACCAGCCAATCGGGGCGGGATTGCGCCGCGGCGATCCTGAACACCTCGTTTGCCGCGGCCATCGCCAGGTCGAACTGGCCGCGCGGGTAGTAGGCTCCGCCGGCCAGCCCCTGCAGCGCAGCCACCTGGGCGCGGTGATTGCCCGTTTCGCGCGCCAGGTCCGCGGCCGTCCGGTAATGCGCTTCGGCGAGGGCCAGCGCGTCCGTATCGGCCGCGCAGTTGCCCAGCACCTGCCAGGCGTCCGCCCGGACCGGCGATCGGGACGGTGCGGACGCCAGCACCTCGGCGGCCAGGCTCTTGGCCGCCTCGTAGTGGCCCAGCCGGTAGCGCACCCGGGCGACAGCAATCCGGGCGGCCGCCAGGCCCTCCGTGTCCGCCGCGGCTCGGGCAGCCGCCTCTGCCTCCTCCGCACGGCGCAGCGCGGCAGACAGGTCGCCCGTAAGCTCCAGCTCCGAGCTCAAATCGATCAGCACGGCGACGGAGGCGCTCAGACTCATAGTGCATCAAGCCATGGCCGCAGTACGCCTCAGCCGCCCAGCACCGCCACCCCGACCAGGTTGATGGCCGGGTCCAGGCTGCCGGCGGTGTCCTGGTCCGAGGCCTGGCGCACGATCTGGGAGGCGATTCTCGCCCGGCTGCAGCCGGACGGCACACGCCCTGCGCTGCGCTGGACGCCGGTGGTGCGGCCGAGCTTCGGCCCCGCGGAGCGTTTGCCGGCCGACTACGCTGCGCAGGCGGTGCGCCGCGCGGCCGACTGGATTGTCCGGAGCCGCACGCTGCGCCACCGCGACTGGCCCCAGGAGGCGCTGGACCGCGCGCTGACCTACAACACGGTCCGCGATATGCCGTCCTCCGATTGGCCCGTGGGGGACGGTTCGTCGGGCGTGCTCGAAGGGTTCAGTTCCACCCTGCGCGCTGACGGTAGCCAGCCGATGCGTTATGCAGTGCGGAACGACTGTGCGACCGAAGTCGCCATGCTGCTGGCCTGCGACGCAGCGGTTCACGCGCGGCCGGAAAACGCCCAGCGGGCGGTGGCGCTGCTGGACTATGTCTTCCACACGTCCGGACTGGCCGGCGGCCGGCGGGCCGACGCGCAGAGTGCCTCCTACGGCCTTGTGGGCTGGGCGCTCGACTCGCCCGACGCGTACTGGGGCGACGACAACGCGCGCGCCATGCTGGCCGTCGGGGCCGTCGCCGCGCTGACGCGCGACGCACGCTGGAACGAAGCGCTCGCGCGCTGCATCCTGGCGAATCTGCGCACCACGGGCGCGGCCGGGTTTCGTGAGGCCTGCATCCACGACCAGACGCTGCAGGAACGCGGCTGGCAGTCGTACTGGACGAGCGCACACGTCCAGTACTCACCGCACTTCCAGAGCTGGCTGTGGGCCTGCAACCTGTGGGCCTACCAGCAGTTGCCGTTCGCGCCGCTCCTCACCCGTAGCGAGGCCGGCCTGCGCGCCATGCTGGAAGCGTATCCCGCGCGGTGGGATTGGGTCCTGCGCAGCGGCACCATCGAACGCGCGCGACTCCTGCTCCCCTTGGCCTGGCTGGTCCGGGTGGACGATACGCCCGAACACCGGGAGTGGCTGCGCCGGATCGCCACCGATCTGGTGGCGCTGCAGGCTCCCTGCGGTGCGGTGCGCGAAGTGATCGGCGACGGCCGGCTCGGTATCGACTCGAACGCCGAATACGGTACCCGCGAAACAAGTCTCATCCAGTCGGACGGCGATCCCGTGTGCGACCTGCTCTACTCCTGCAACTTCGCGCTGCTCGGTCTGCACGAGGCCGCGGCCGCCACCCAGGAACCGTTCTACGCGGAGGCCGAAGAACGCCTCGCGCAGTTCCTGGCCCGCATCCAGATCCGCTCCGATGCTCGGCCCGAACTCGACGGCGCGTGGTACCGCGCATTCGACTTCCAACGCTGGGATTACTGGGCCTCCAGCGCGGACTGGGAATGGGGCCCCTGGTGCGCCGAGACAGGCTGGAGCCAGCCCTGGATTGCCGGCACGCTGGCGCTGCGCGAACGCCGCACCTCGCTGTGGGAACTGGTCCAGTCGGTCGCGCTCCAGGAACACCTGCGTGCGCTGCGCCCCCAGATGCTGCCGGATGAGCTGTAGCGGGAAGGGGCAAACCGGGCAGTTCGGGCAAGCTGCCAGCGCGCTCCGGACGCCGCACGTCTTGCCTGGGAATGGAGTTCCGGGTATGTACAGCCCCTGGATCCAGGGGGCTGTCCCGACCTGAGCCGCGGCGGACGCCGCGGGCGAGCGGCGAGACCGGGGCGAGTCCCCTGGAGAGAGCGACTGGACAGACTCCCACGACTCCCGAACGAAGTGCGGCCCGCGATGGAAGGTGACGGCGCGAGGATGGAACGCTGCAGGCGGTGGGGTGCGGCCGGCGTGCGGAGCCGGTGCGCGCTACTGCACCTGGTGTGGGTGGCGGCCCATGTCGTGCTGGCGGGCGGCTGTGCGTCGGTGCCGCAGAATACGGTCGATGAGATGCTCAAGCCGTCGAACGAACGGCACTGGAAGGCCAACATGGCGGTCCTCCCGTACGCGCGGATCCGGGACGATCGCGTGCAGGTCTACAACGTCCGCAACTGCACGTATCTGTCGGAGGACGAGTACGTCCTCAACTACGAGGATCGTGCGTATGACCTGGACGAGGTGGAGACGCTGGATTTCATTGTCTGTCCTTTCAGTGAGGCACCGGGGCTGGCCCACACGATGCTGAGTTTTGGATTCCGGGACGGCGCGTATCTGGGGGTCTCGATTGAAGTGCGGCTCGAGGAAGGGGAAGTCTATTCCGCGGCCGGGGGCACGGTGCGTCAGTTTGAGATCATGTATGTGGTGGCGGACGAGCGGGATCTGATTCAGCTGCGTACGGAGGTCCGGCAGGCGGATGTCTACATTTACCGCTGCCGGCTGACGCCGGACGAAGTGCGCGCGATGCTGGTCGACATCCTCAAACGCGTCAACACGCTCAGGAAGCGTCCGGAGTTCTACGACACGTTCATGAACAACTGCACCACGAACATCGTGGCGCACATCAATCGGGTCCGTCCGGGGGCGATCCCCTGGCAGCCGGCGTCATTCCTGACCGGCTACGCGGATCGGGAGGCCTACCGTCTGGGCCTGCTGATCGACTACGGCTCTTTTGAGCAGACGAAGCGGCAGGCTCACATCACCAGTCTGGCGCATCG
>DAISIS010000476.1:0-4563 GCA_036821925.1 Pirellulaceae bacterium | reverse complement strand
GCGCCAGGTAGTGCTCCACCTGCTCGACCGCCGCGCCGAATCGCGCTCCCAAGGCCCCCAGACGCTCCGCCATCGACTCCAGGTCGTCCACCGGGAACTTGTTTTCCACTTCATACAGCATGGTTGTCAGGCATCCTCAAACAGCGGAACGGGGGGCGACGTGCGCGGCATGTCGAATATAGCCCCCCCGGCATGACCAGGGCCAGTGGCGTCTTGGTCAGGTGGCGGTGGGCAGCCGGGACTTGAGCGTGCGGGCCGCCTCCGCGGGATCCGCTGCGTTGACCACGCTGTGACTGACCGCCACGCGCGCGAATCCCGCAGCCAGCACCCGGTCGATACGCGCCGAGCTGATGCCGCCGATGGCGAACGCCGGCAGGCGGATCTCGCGGTGGACCTCCCGCAGGAACTCCACACCAGGAAACTGCGCGAACTCCTTGGTGGCCGAGGGAAAGGTCGGCCCGCACCCCAGATAGTTCGCCCCTTCGAGCACCGCCTGGCGGGCCTGGTCCAGGCTGTGCGTGGACACTCCCACCAGGGCCCGCACGCCCACCACCCCGCGGGCATCCTTCACGGCGACGTCGCCCTGCCCCAGATGCACTCCGTCCGCCTGAGCCAGCGCCGCCAGATCGGCCCGATCGTTCATGATGAACAGCACCCCGTGCTCGCGCGTGATCTCGCGCAGCACACGCGCCCGCTCCAGGAGTGCCCGATCGGACAGCGTCTTGTCACGCAGCTGCAGCACGTCCGCGCCCCCCTGGACGAGCTGCTCGATTAACTGGCGGAAGGCACCGAGCGACGCGCGGCCGTCGACCAGCACATACAGCCGGGCCGCGGCGAGGCGGTCCCGGCTGGCACTCAACACCGTCACGGCACGCTCGACCGTATAGGAGCGGTAACGCAGCGCTTCCAGCTGCTCAGCGGCGGCCGGCGCGAGGACCTTGAGGTATTCTTCCAGACTCCGCAGCGACTGCTGCACGCGGCTCCAGTTGGCAGCGACCACCGAGTCGACGTCCGCACGGTCGTATTCGCTGCGCGTAGTGACCGACGTGCCGACATCCGTCAGCACATCGCGGGCCGCCTGCAGTTCGGCGCGCGGCAGACCGGCCAGCACGGTTACCAGGTCGTGCCGCAGCTGCTTGCACTGCGCCACCAGGTGCTGGTCCTCCCAGATGAATCGCACGTGCTCCTCAACGACGCGCAGGCCCTCGAGGCAGCGGTTCCGGTTCGCATCCAGAATCCGATAGATCGTCGCCGGACCGGCCGGTGTCGGGATCTGGTTCTCGGCAGTCATCAGTGCTCCAATGAACAGGGCGGCACGCGAGCGTACTAGGTTGTAGCACATTTGGACGGTCTTGCCTTGCCGCGATCCAGATGGCGGGCTACAATCCGCAGCGCGACAGGGGAGTCACGGTCGCCACGCACCGCGGTCGCGGTCAGGGAGGGAAACCGGAACGTGGGACAGACGGGCGGAGCGAGCTGGATCACATGCCTTTGGCCGGGGCTGCGGCGGCTCTGGTACGCCGGGGATTTCTCCAGCCTGTTGCTGGCCGTCGTCTTTGCGGCACTGCTGAATCTGGCGCTGTGGGCCAGCTTCGTGCGTTACGATACCGTCTCTGCGACCTGGCGCGTCTGGGCCTGGGTGTCGTTGACCGCCTTCTGGGTGTTCGGCCTGTGGCAAGGTGGCTGGCATGAAACCACCCCAGAGGATGTCGCTCAAGGGAACAACCAACAGGACTTGTTTATTCGGGCCCAGTCCCAATACTTAAAAGGACACTGGTCGGAATCCCAGAAGTTGCTGGAACAGCTGATTCGACGCGATCCAGGAGATGTGGAGGCCCAGCTGTTGCTCGCCTCTGTGTTTCGCAGATCCCGACGCATCGACTTGTCTCGTCGCCAGTTAGGCCAAGTCCAGGACTGCCCGGGTGCCGGCAAGTGGCGATTTGAGATCGGGCGGGAGCAGGCGGCGATCGAGCAAGCGGCTGCGGCCGGCACCGCACAAGGCTGACATCGGCCACCTGCGCGACGTCCCGCCAGTGGGACTAAATCCGTACTGAGTAAGGGTTATCCGCGAATTACGAGGTACGGTGTAATAGTACAACAGCAAGCGAGATACCTGCGTTACCCAGAAAGCCCATGACGCGGACCGAGATTTCACGGGGCTAACAGAACCACAATTCGTCGACTCGGTCGACGGTGTGAGGTGCAATTCCCATGTACGAACGTTTCACAGACCGCGCTCGCAAGGTCATGCAGCTGGCCAATCAGGAGGCTCAGCGGTTCAACCACGAGTATATCGGCACCGAGCACATACTGCTGGGCCTGGTGAAAGAGGGCAGCGGCGTGGCGGCCAACGTGCTGAAGAATCTGGACGTGGACCTGCGCAAGATCCGCCTCGAAGTGGAAAAGCTTGTGCAGAGCGGTCCGGAAATGGTCACCATGGGCAAGCTGCCCCAGACGCCGCGGGCCAAGAAGGTCATCGAGTACTCGATGGAGGAGGCGCGGAATCTGAACCACAACTACGTGGGGACCGAACACATCCTGCTCGGCTTGCTGCGCGAACAGGAGGGGGTTGCCGCACAGGTGCTGATGAACCTGGGATTGAAGCTGGAGGAAGTGCGCGAGGAGGTGCTCAATCTCCTGGGGCACGGACTCGAGGGTGGTGAGAGCGAGCGGGGCGGGCGGGAAGCGGGCGGCGAGTCGCCGGCATCGGCCAAGGGCGGCAAGTCCAAGACCCCCGCGCTGGACAGTTTCGGCCGGGATCTGACCGAACTGGCCAAGCAGAACAAGCTCGACCCGGTCATCGGCCGGGAGCGTGAGATTGAGCGGGCGATTCAAGTGCTCTGCCGCCGCACCAAGAACAACCCGGTGCTGCTGGGGGAGGCCGGCGTGGGCAAGACGGCCATCGTCGAGGGCTTTGCCCAACGTGTGGTCAGCGGCAACGTGCCGGAACTGTTGTCGGACAAGCGGATCGTGGTGCTCGACCTGGCGATGATGGTGGCCGGCACCAAGTATCGCGGCCAGTTCGAGGAGCGGATCAAGGCCGTGATGAACGAGGTCCGGCGCGCGAAGAACACGATCCTGTTCATCGACGAACTGCACACGCTCGTCGGCGCGGGGGGGGCGGAAGGCGCTATCGACGCCGCCAACGTCCTGAAGCCGGCGCTGGCGCGTGGCGAGATCCAGTGCATCGGCGCAACGACGCTCGACGAGTACCGCAAGTACATCGAGAAGGACAGCGCGCTGGCGCGGCGCTTCCAGGAGATCATCGTCGACCCGACCTCGAAAAACGAGACCATTGAGATTCTCAAGGGGTTGCGCGAACGGTACGAAGAGCACCACCGCGTGCAGATCACCGACGACGCCATCACCGCCGCCGTGGAGCTGTCCGAACGCTACATCACCGCCCGCTGCCTGCCCGACAAGGCCATCGATGTGATCGACGAATCGGGCGCACGGGTCCGGCTCCGCGCCATGACGCGTCCGCCCGACCTGAAGGAAATCGACGACGAAGTCGAGCGGTTGAACAAGGAAAAGGAAGAGGCCGTCGCCAATCAGGATTTTGAGAAGGCGGCTGCGCTGCGCGACCAGGCCGACAAGCTGCGCAAAAAGAAAGACGCGATTACGCGCGAATGGCGGGAGAAATCCCGCGAAACGGACGGCGTCGTCGACGAAGAAGTGATCGCGGAAGTCGTCTCCAAGATGACCGGGATCCCGCTCACCCGCCTCTCCACCGAAGACAGCCTCCGCCTGATGAAGATGGAGGACGAGCTCCACAAGCGCGTCGTGAGCCAGGACGCGGCCATCAAGGCCGTCTCCCGCGCAGTGCGCCGCAGCCGCAGCGGCTTGAAGGATCCCAAACGCCCGACCGGTTGCTTCATCTTCGCCGGCCCCACCGGCGTCGGCAAAACCTTGCTCGCCAAAGCGCTGGCCGAGTTCATGTTCGGTGACCCCGACGCGCTGGTGCACATCGACATGAGCGAGTACATGGAGAAACATAACGTCAGCCGGCTGATCGGCGCCCCGCCCGGCTACGTCGGCTATGAGGAAGGGGGGCAACTCACCGAGAAGATCCGCCGCCGCCCCTACGCCGTCGTCCTGCTGGACGAAATCGAAAAGGCGCATCC
Organism: Pirellulaceae bacterium; assembly: GCA_036821925.1. Taxonomy (GTDB): domain Bacteria; phylum Planctomycetota; class Planctomycetia; order Pirellulales; family Pirellulaceae; genus JAAYDI01. Next base: position 439 of record DAISIS010000476.1, on the reverse strand, counting down.
CGACGTGTTCAATATGCTGCTCCAGGTCATGGAGGAAGGCCGCCTCACCGACAGCTTCGGACGCAATGTGGACTTCCGCAACTGTATCATGATCATGACCACCAACGCCGGCGCCGAAGCGATCAAGAACGAATCGGCATTCGGGTTCCAGCGCCCGGATGACGACGCGAGCTACGAGAGCATGAAGGACCGCGTGACGGAACACATCGAACGCGTCTTCCGCCCGGAATTCCTCAACCGCCTGGACGACGTGATCGTCTTCCGGCACCTCACAACCGACGACCTGAAGGATGTCATCGATATGGAGCTCTCCAGCGTCCGCGCCCGCCTGGCCGACCGCGGCTTCCGGCTCCGGCTCACCGACGACGCCAAAGAGTTCCTCATCAAGGAAGGCTGCAAGAGCATCGACTACGGAGCCCGCCCGCTGCGCCGTGCGATC
>DAISIS010000475.1:0-4573 GCA_036821925.1 Pirellulaceae bacterium | reverse complement strand
AGATCTGCACAGAGGAGATCTGGTGCAGTTCCTGGAAGAGCACAAGAGTTGCAGGTTGGGCGGGGGGGGAGAGAATGACGAATGACGAATGACGGAAGCACGAGGGAATGACCGATGACGAATGACGGAAGCGCGAAGGAAGGACGAAGGAGGGAAGGACGAAGGAATGACGAATGGTTGTTTGCACCATCGCATTTCGTGCTTCCTTCGTGCTTCCGTCATTCGTCATCCGTCATTCTACCTCCCTCCAGTTCCACACTCCACCATCAAGACCACTCCTATGCCTGACAACCTGATGTCCCCGACGTTTCTGTTTCGTTTCGCGGTGCCGTGTCAGTACCGGCGCGTGGTGTGGGATGACGGAGGGGCGGGGCTGGAGCCTCGCTTCCGCCTCCCCAGTTTCGGCGAACTGGAGGGGAAGGCTCTGTTTGCCGACGTGCGCGCGGCGTGGAACCACACAGGGCTGTCGCTGAGCGTGCGGGTGGCGGGCAAGAAGCAGCTGCCGTGGTGTCGCGGCGAGCGGGCGGAGGACAGCGATGGGCTGCACCTGTGGCTCGACACGCGCGACACGCACAACATTCATCGCGCCAGCCGCTACTGTCACCGGTTTGCCTTCCTCCCGTTGGGAGCGGGGGCGGGCAGCCGGCAGCCGGCAGCGCTGTGGCGGCCGATCAATCGCGCCAAGGACGACCCGAAACCGGTCGCCGCCAGCATGTTGCAGGTGCGCAGCCAGCTGCAGTCCGATGGCTACACGCTCGACGCCCATGTGCCGGCTCGGGCCTTGACCGGATTCGATCCTGCCGAGCATCCTCGGCTCGGGTTCTTCTACGCCATCCTGGACCGGGAACTGGGCTGGCAGACCTTCTCGGTGGGACCGGAGTTTCCGTTCGCGGAGGATCCGAGCCTGTGGGGCACGCTGGAACTGGCTGAGGCGCCCTGAATCGACCGCCGCCTCAGTGCCGCAGCGGGCAGCTCGGCGCAGGTCGGTGCCGGGGCGGAGACGGAGCGGCAGGAAATCTGATCCGGACGTTCATTCGCGCTCGAAGTCGGTAGGGTTGACCCAGCCGGCGGCTGGCGTTTCGCCGCGCCGGAATCGTTCGTAGAAATGCCGCTGTGCCGCCTGCGCGTAAGGGTATTCGTCGAACACGTGCCCGTGCCCGAGCACGCGGGGATCCGCCTGATCGTGGAGCTCGCGAAACAGCTGGTCGCGGAGTTCTGTCTTGAGCGCCGCGTACTGGGGCATGTGAGCCAGGTTGGTCAGGCAATCCGGATCGCGTTGCACATCATACAGTTCTTCGGCGACCCGTTTGCCGAACGCAAGCTGCCAGAGCGTGTCGTCGGTGCCGCTGCGGCGCAGATCCAGGATCTGGGTCTTGGTGGGGCTGCCGTCGCAGTTGAGGTAGCCGGTTTCCGGGTTGCCAGCCGGCCAGCGTGAGATCGCGAAGTTGTGCAGATAGAGCATCCCGCGCTTGACGATGCCGCGGATCGGATAGCCTGCATCGAGCGGGCGTCCGACGTCGTGCCGCTCTTTGCCGATCAGCACATGATCGCGCGCCGCCGTGACCTGGCCGGCGCGATCGGAAACGAAGATGTCGGTGAGGCTGGTGCCGGCAGCGGGCGCCATCCCGGTCCGGGCCCAGTCCAGCCCGGCCAACTCGATGAACGTCGGCGCCAGATCAATGAAACTCACGTAGTCATCGATGGTCCGGCCGGGAGTGCGGATCCCGTCTGGCCACATGACGGCCAGCGGCAGATGGTTCGCCCGATCGTACGCCTGGCCTTTGGCGCGGGGGAACGGCATGCCGTTGTCGGCGGTGACGACGACCAGCGTGTTGTGCAGGTCGCCGCGCTGCTCGAGCAGCGCCAGCATGCGGGCCAGATGCTGATCGAAATACTCGAGCTCGAACGCGTAGTCCAGCAGATCGTGGCGGACCACGTCGTTGTCGGGCCAGTGCGCCGGGACGCGGTCGATGCCGGCCGGCGACTTGTGCCCCTGCGCTGCTCCGGTGCCGTATGTGTACGGCCGATGCGGTTCCAGGCTGCCGTACCAGAAGCACCAGGGCGTGTCCGGCGGCACGGCCGCCAGGAACTCGGCGAAGTTGCCGGCGTAGTCCTGGGGGGACACGGCGTCGGTGGGCGGTTGGATGGTGCGCCGGTTGAACGGTTGGCCAGCCAGCTGCCGCGTCTGCCCCTGGGCGTCGACCGCGACGCCGGGTGCCCAGCCCTTGGCGGTCATACCGACGAAGTAGCCGTGCCGGGCAAGCGTCTCGGCGTACGTCGGAAACTCCGCCGGGAAGTAGGGCACGTGATTGCAGGCTGCCTGGAGCTGCCAGGAGTTGCGGCCGGTCAGGATGCAGGCCCGTGACGGTGCGCACTTGGCATTGGGCGTGTAGGCGCGTGTGAACAACAGCCCCTCGCGCGCGACGCGGTCAAAGGCCGGCGTCTGGACCCAGCGGCAGCCATAGGCCCCCATATGCGGATACGACGCATCGTCCGCGATCGCCAGCAGGATATTCGGACGTTCAGCGCCGCGCGTGTTGAGGCAGGTCAGCGCAACGGCCAGCGCCACCACCGCTGTGACGGCGTGCCCCGGCCACGCCCCTCCGCGCCCGTCCTGGTGTGGTGTGCCCAGCATGCTACCGGCCCTCCCTCGTTGTGTGGCGGCGCCGCCACGATTCCCGCTGCGGCGGCACCCGGCATACGCTCTACACTTCGCCGCCTTTGCGGCCGCCGAAGATGGCCAGCTCCAGCGCCTTGAAGAAACAGTCCACATCCACATAGCCGATCTCGCGCAGCCACTGGCATTGGGTCTCCAGGGGCGCCAGAATGTTGGCCGACCAGTCATCGCGCCGGACGAACTGCTGCGCTACCTCCGCGCGGGTCAGCGCGGCACCGCGCTGCTGGTGGTACGCCCACAGCGAGTCGATCATCATGTCGTCGAACGCGTGTTCCGCCCACCGGCTGGCCGACGACACGTGTTCCACGTTCAGCAATATTCCCTGCGGCGCGAGCAGCGCCAGGATCTCGGCGTAGAGCGCCCGTTTGCGTGCGTCGGTCTGGTGATGGATGGCGTAGCCGGAAACCACCACCTGAAACGGCCCGCGGGGCTGCACAAGCGCGACCCACCCCGGGTCGCCCAAGTCCCCTGGCACGACCACGGCCCGGCCGGCGTACGGCTGCAGCTTCTCGCGCGCCGCCGCCACCATGGCGGGCGACAGGTCCAGAAACGTGCCCTGCGCCGCGGGGAACCGTTCGAGCAGCGCTCGCCCCAGGATGCCGTCGCCGCAACCGAGGTCCAGCACCCGTTTGGCACACAGCCCCGTCGCCTGCACCACGCGAAGCATCAGGTCGATCTGCTCCCGCGCAAATGGCACTCCGCCACGGATCCCCTCCAGGAACTTGGCCGCCAGCGCCGCATCCTGCCAGACATGATAGGATGGCCGCTCCGTCATCCGCCCTTCGTCATTCGTCATTCCCTCGTGCTTCCGTCATTCGTCATTCGTCATTCCCCCGTGCTTCCGTCCCATCCAGAACGGCGTCACGACAAACCAGGCCAGGGTGGCGATCAGCATGATGCCCTGGCACTGGTCGAGTGGCAGCGTGCCGAGCAGGAACAGGAGTGGCGGGATGATCGTTCCGAGCAACATGCACCACGACACGCATTGCAGCAGGGTTCTCATGTCTCACGCGGTTTCCGCGCCCCCCGTCGGCCCGACTCTCCGCTGGTACAGCTTGCTCAACAGCACGTAGAGCACAGCGGCGACGAACCAGCCGGGCAGACTCACGAAGAAGATCTGCAGTTCGATCCCCGGACACTGGTTCAGGAACAGGCAGGTGCCCAGCGTCAGAAACCAGGTCAGCCCGGCCGCCCAGTTGAAGTGGATCTGGCTCAGCTCGGCGTAATTGCTCTGCAGGCCGAACTTGCGGATCAGCCAGAAGTCCACGAAGATCACCGCGCCCATCGGCATCAGGATCATGCCGTAGATGGCGACGAAATCGAGCAGTTTCATCGCGATGCCGGGGAACATGCCGGCGATCGTCGCCAGAGCGCCGGCGAGCAGCGTGGCGGCGAAGCGCGAAGTGCGCGGCATAATCGCCTGGAAGGCCAGCCCCGCACGATAGATCGTCGGATTGGCCGTCGTCCATCCGGCGCAGATCACGCACAGCAAGCCGGCGATCCCGCACGCGCCGTAGGCCAGATCGCCGGGGATGGGGGTGGGTACGCGGACGCGCGTCTCGGAGGGGGCGATCGTGCCGGCCGCCACCAGATCCTGTTCGATCTGCATGGCGTCCTGCAGCAGTTCGGCGGAGATCGGCAGCGCACTGAGCTCGGCCGCCGTCAGGGCCGCGTACCGCGCCGAATGATCTTGCAGCAGCTGGACCATATACGGATCGGGATGCGTTTCGTGCAGCTGAAACGCAAACAGCATCGAGGCCGAGATCCAGGCCATGAAATGCCCGACATACATGCCTGCGCCGGTCGCGATCGCGTGATACGACTTGCGCGCAAAGCGGAACACGCTCAGATCCGACATCCCAATATGCAACGCCATGTTGCAGAACCAGACGAAGA
>DAISIS010000474.1:0-4583 GCA_036821925.1 Pirellulaceae bacterium | reverse complement strand
GATCACGATCGCATCCGCCGTCGACGAGATGTCGGCCTTCGCCCGACCGGGCGTGGAATCGTACTTCAGCAGGTAGGCCAAGTTTTCCGCTGCCACCAGATCGTTAATCCTTACAAACTCGATGTCCTTGTCCAGCATCGATGCCCGCAGAACCAGACGACCAATCCGACCGAACCCGTTGATGCCGACTTTCAGCGCCATTGTTTCGCTCCTAGCTGTTATTGAGGTTACCCCGCTACTGGCGGGGAGAATTGGCCTGGCAAGCCCCCTCAGCTTAACGACCGAGTCGGCCGTTGAGGAAGCCCCCCTCCATCAATCAGTCGACCAGATGAAACACGCGGGAAACGCTGCGCTGGGTGCCGGCGTGGTCCACCGTGATGGTCAGCTGTGGGTTATCGTCGGGTGGGAACCAGAAGTGGGAGAAGTAGCCGCTGGGCCGGACGTTAGGCACCGGCTGGCCGTTGAGCATCACCTTCGCTCCGGGGTCCACAATTCCCCGCACATTGACCATCCGGAATCCCGCGGGGATCGGCGTTCCTTCGGGTGGTGAGGTTTGGACCACAAGTAAAGGTGCGCGGTGCAGCGCTTCGATCTCTTCTGCCACGGCACGACGCGTTTCGAACAGCAGGTGCGGATCGCGAGTGTAGTCGTGGAAGGACCAGATGACGCGTCGGCAGAGTTCCAGGGAGCGCTGCCGCGGATCCAGCCAGAACGCGTCCGGGCCGACCTGCTCCTTGATCGTCCGCAGGCGGTCTTCCAGGGTCCACAGGTATTCAAAGTCCTGCAGTCCGTCGCGCTGGGCACTGAACCGCAGCGAGCCGAGCAGGCCGTGTTGGCCTGGGTACACGATCGCCCGGTCCCCGAGCGGCAGGCCCCGGCTGATCCCGTCCTCGGTGTACGGGTCGTTACTGCCGTAGTGATTCAATCCCCAATGCAGATAGCCGTCGAGATCGTACAGGTAGTTGATCCAGTGGAGCACGCGCACCTTGAGCAGCGACTGGTCGAGGAACCGGTTGGGGTAGCGCCCGGTGGGATGGCAGCAGGTGTAGAACCAGAGTTCGCCCCCTTGCGTGCGGCGTTGCTGTTCGAAGTGCGGGTACCACAGGCTGAGATGGTTCAGCTTGGGGACGTAGACATCCAGTTTGCCCAGATACTCGGTCTCTACGGCTTCCACAATCCGCACGCTCGGTGCGGTCTGATGCACCAGGTCGACTGCGGCGGCGAAGCTTTCCTCGTGATGGATGAACGGTTCATCGGTGATGGCCACCAGGAACCGGTCTTGCCAGCCGCGCCGCTGGATACATTGCTCGAGGGCGGCCAGTTGCGACAGGCGCTGGACGCCGCCCGGTTCTTCCCGCACGACCACCCGGCCGGCGGGGTCGAGGATCGAGGCGGTCTTCTCGCCGGCGACGTGCAGGTGGATCTGGCGGATCCCCGCGTCGAACGCGGTTTCCGCATGCCGCTCCAGGCGGCTGGTGTCGAACGAGTAGCCATCCTGTTGATTGCCTTGCCGTTGGATCCAGTTGAGTTCGCCCATCACATCAGTCTGCCGGTGGGCGACAAGAAACGCGCAGTACTCATGGAAGGCCTGGAAGTACGCCTCGTCGCTCTGGGCCGCGCGGTTTGCATACGCCGGGCCGGGGAAGACGCCCCAGTTAATGACGTCCAGGTGCGGGGTTGCTGGCATCTCAAAGTCCCACACATGGAGCTCGACGGGCAGTGACAACTCGCTGTCGTCGGCCTGCAGCGTGAGGTGGCCTGCGTAGTCGCCGGCCTGCGCATCGCGGGGCACCTGCAGCTCGATCCACAGCGGTTGGGCCTGGGCGGCGGGGACCGGAATCGTCAGCGACTCCCAGAATGGGTCGGGCAGGCTGGTGGGCGCTCGGGCCACCAGTTCGTCGTCCGGCAGGCCGCTGGTGTTGCGCTGCACGTCGATATACCGCACCCACTGCAGCCGGCACTGGCTGCCCGCGATGGTCGCCCCCGCATCGCGATGGTGCAGGTCGCCCAGGCGGGCCGTCACCGCTGCCGTGTCGGCCGCGGAGCGGAACACAACCTGGCCGCTCACGCGCTCGCCGCGGCTTCCGCACAGCGCGAGGGGCGCGTCAGCGTCGGCGCCGGGTGCAGCGGACCGCAGCACCTTTTCCAGGCTGTGCGTGCCCCACAACTCGGCCGCGGACAGGTCGGGCGCGATGCGGGTGGCGGCGGCCGGCAGGCATGCCAGCAGCAACAACAGGGCGCGATGGCGGACGCTACAGCTCATGGTGCTTCTCCTGCACTGCGGTTGCTTCACTGCGATGTTCGCTGAGGGTCCGCGTTCTGCCGGGCCCACCTATACCAGGACCTGTCCATTAGACCATACACTGGTGGTGTGAACAGCCACGTGGCCCGCAGGGTCGAGCACATTTCGTCTGAGGGAGGTGAGCCGTGACTTGTCGCTTGTTCGTCACCGTGCTGGTTGGTCTGTGTTGCGCGCCGGCGCTGTCGGCCGAGATGCGACCGTGGGAGGTGTTCGAGCTCGCCCTGACGGCGACCGCGGAGGGGCAGGTGGGTTATGTGGAGGGGCTGCCGGACGGCGGTCCGTGTTATCTGACCGTCGAGTTCCGCGGCGAGGGCGGCGCGGCGCAGGGCCAGCAGTACACGGTGGCCGGGTTCTGGGACGGCGGCCGGACCTGGCGCGTCCGCTTCGCGCCGCCGGCGGCCGGCGCGTGGTCCTATGCCACGCACAGCGCGGATCCCGGGCTCGACGGCCAGACCGGGCAGCTCGAGTGTGCGGACTGGACCGACGAGCAGAAGCAGGCCAATCCCACGCGGCGCGGTCTGGTGCGCGTCTGCCGCACAGGTCCGCGGGCGGGACGCTACTTCGAGTACGCGGACGGCACGCCCATGCTGTGGCTGGGCGACACCTGGTGGAACTGGGGGAAGAGCAAGATCCCGTTGGAGCGGTTCCAGAAGCTGGTCGACGATCGGTCGGCCAAGGGGTTCAACGTCGGCCAGCTCTTCTTCGCCGCCCACGGTTGGGGGCCGGACAGCTGGCTGCTGGATCGGACGTTCACGCAGCCGCAGCTGGACCGGATTCGCCACGTCGAGCAGATGATTGCGTACGCCAACGCGAAGGGGATCACGGTGTGGGTCCACGGCTGGTGGGCGCGTGAAGAGATGGACCAGCGTGTGGGCGCGGAGAACGTGCGCCGCTGGACACGGTACATGGTGCATCGTCTCAGCGCCTGGAACGTCATCTGGGTGCTGGCCGGCGAGTACAACATGCACAACTATGGCGGGCTCGGACTCGACTTCTGGAAGGACCTGGGGCAGCGCGTCGCCGACGAAGACCCGTACGATCGACTCCTCAGCGCCCACCCGACTCCGCCCGGCTGGGGCGGCGGCGCGGAGGCTCCGCAGTGGTCGACGGCCGAAGTGCTGCACGGCGAACCGTGGCTCAACTACAACCAGAGCCAGGTCGGGCACGGCCGCTGGCGCAACGAACTGATTCCCGGCGTCGTGGCGTTCGCCTATCGGCAGGAGCCGGCCAAACCGATCGTGGTCACGGAGCCCTGGTATGAGTTCGTGGAGGGCAATCCGCCGGCCGCCGACGTCCGGTTCGGCGGCTGGTCCGCCCTGCTCTCCGGTGCCGCCGGGCACAGCTATGGCGGCGGGCATGTGTGGCGCGGTCACGTGCCGGAATCGCCGGAGCAGCGCGGCAGCTGGCCGCTGCAGACGGGCTTCGAAACCGACACGCTCGACTATCCCGGTGCCCGCGCGCTGAGCTCCATGGCGAAATTCCTGCGCAGCCTCGACTGGTGGCAGCTCGAGCCGCACCCCGAGCTGCTGAGCGAAAACCCGTCGCCGTACTGCAGCGCCGTCCCGGGGAGCCAGTACGTGGCCTTTCTCCGCTGGGGCGGCGTCGCGAAGCTCGACCTGCGCCCCTCGTCGCCGGAGGACACGTTTGCCTTCACGTGGCTGGACCTGACGGAGGACCGCCCCGCCCGGTCGGGAACCGTGGCCGGCGGCGCCATCCGCAGCTTCTCGCCCCCCGAAGACTATCCGGGGGCCGAACAGTTCAAAGACTGGGTGCTGCACGTCGTGAAGCAGACCGATCCGGCCCCCTAGTGCCGGTGATTCGGCCCGGTCGTTGGTCCCGCGTGTTCACTCCGTCCATTGCGTGATGGTCTGGCGCTCGATCACCGGCCACCAGCGGACGATCTTGTCGGCCAGCCGCTGCACGATCTCGGGGTGCTCTGCGGCCACGTTGCGTTCCTCGTGCGGATCGAGCAGCAGGTCGTGCAGCTGCGGGCGGCGCTCCGTGCGCGGATGCGTGCTGGCGTAACGCCCCAGGCCCCCGTCGTAGGTCAGGACAAGTTCCCAGCGCCCTTCGATGGCCCAGCGGTAGAGCAGCGTCGCTTCCGGCTTGTCGAGATCCAGAACGTCGTGCGCGAACCCCTCGCCGAAAATCGTGTCCCGCTCCAGCGGCCGGCCGTCGCGCACCAGCGGCAGCAGGTCCGGATCGGGGAGGTGCTCGGGGATCGGGGCCCCGGCGGCGCTGAGCATGGTCGGGACCAGATCGACGCTGCTCACCAGCTCGT
>DAISIS010000473.1:0-4585 GCA_036821925.1 Pirellulaceae bacterium | reverse complement strand
GCGTCCAGCAGGCCTGGGCGCCAGCCGCCTGGTGATCCGCCAGGAGCTGGTGCGCATCGGCCACCGCGCCCTCGCTGACGACGACCCACGCGGGCGCTGCCCAGGCGACCACCTCGCGCGGCCGACTGCGGCGACTGCCATGGTGCGGCGCCAGCAGGACGTCGCAGCTCCACGGCAGTTCGGCCAGCAGTTCCTCGAGCCCCTCCTCTTCCAGATCGCCCGCCAACAGGACGCTGTGGCCGTCGCAGCACACGTGCAGCACAATGCTGTTACTGTTGTCCCCGCCGCGGCAGCCGCCCGGCGGCGGGTGCAGGACCTGCACGGTGCCGCCCAGTTCGGTCACCAGGCGTGCCCCCTCGCACAACGGCTCGACCGGCACCTCTGCGGCACGGATCGACGCGCGCAGCGCGTCCAATGCCGCCGCCTGGTTCTGGAACATCAGGGGCGACACGTACACCGCACCGACCGAGAACCGATTGAGCAGTTCGGGCACCGCGTTGAAATGATCCGCATCGGCGTGTGACAGAACGATCGCGTCAAGGTGCGTGGTGCGGCGCCACCACAACACCGCTGAGATCGGCTGGACGGCCGCCTGCGGACTGCCCATCCGGCCGGCGTCGTAGAGCAGCGTCTGCCCGCCCGGCAACTCGACCAGCACGCTCGTGCCGTGCCCCACCGCGACAAAGGGGCAGCGCAGCCCCTGGGGCCACATCATGCGCTGCACCCGCGCCGCCGTGGACCCGGTGGCGATGCACAGACTCAACCATCCGGCCAGCAGCGCACACCACCAGCGCGCCGGCAGGCGGCACGCGCCGCACTGGAACGCAGCTAACAGGCTGTAAAACACGAGCACCAGCCAGAGCGGCGGACCAGCCACCCACGCATGCCCCCAGCGAGGCGCCGCCGCCACCTCCATCAGCCACTGCGTCAGCCCCAGCGACTGTTGGCAGACCCAGCCGCACCCGGCGGCCAGCGGCGGCACCGGAGCGCATACCAGCACCGCCAGCCCGGAAAAGAGCGCCACCGGGATCGGCAGCCAGAGCAACAGGTTCGCCAGGACGCTGATGAACGGCACCAGGTGAAAGCGGTACGCCACCAGCGGCATGCCGACCAGCCAGATCATCGTCGAGGCGAGCGTCAGCTGCCACACTCCCCACCGGATGCTCCGCATCGCGCGCCACCATCCCGGGCGACTGCGTGCCACCAGCTTGCGCAGCGGATCCGGATCGCGCGGGGCAAACACCAGCGGCCGGTGGGCCACCAGCGTGGCCACCGCTAGGTACGACAACTGCGTGCCGATGTCGTACAGCCCGCCCGGGCTCAGCCCCAACGTCACCAGTCCGGCCGCCGCGAGCGAATTCCAGGCCACAGCGCGCCGGCCGGTCCAGCGGGCCAGGCAGTACACGACGATCAGGATCGTAGCGCGCACCACAGGCGGTTGAGCGCCGGTCAGCAGCGCATAAGCAACCGCCAGGACGCAGGTGAGCAGCAGCATTCTCCGGCGCGGAAACCAGTCGAGGCGGATCACAACCCACATGATGGAGGCCAGGATCGCGACGTGCGAGCCGGAGATGGACAGCAGGTGCACCGTGCCACTGACGAAAAACGTCTCCACTGTCGATCGGTCCAGGCGTTCGCGGGTTCCCAGCAGCAGAGCCGCGGCCAGCGCAGACTGGGGCGCCGCGAGGTGCCGGTCCAGCACCCGTTCCGCCCACACACGGACGCGTCCCAGTTGGCGCAGCACGCTCGCTTCCGACCCGCGGGCCAGCCGCTGCACACAGGCGGCATGGCCGCAGTGCACCAGCGCCAGCTGCCGCTGGCGGCGCCACACGGCCGCCGCGTTCGGCTCGTTCGGATTGGCGGCCAACCGCGCCCGGGCCAGCATCCCGGCGACTTCCAGCGTGTCGCCGCGCAGCACGCCAGGCACGGCGCCATCGACCAGCAAGCCATCGACCAGCAACATGACGCGCCCCGAGACGGGCTGCCAGCAATGGCCTTGGCGCAGAGCGACGACCCGCACGGCCAGCCGCGTCAGCTCCCCCTGCACCATTGTGGACAGCGCCGACGGCCGCTCCGCCGGACTCCAGCGCGGCGGCTCAAGCGCCACGACCCGCGCGCAGACCGGTGCCGGCTGATCGCCCGCAAAGCGGCCAATCTCGTCCGCGGGAAAGAGCCGCCAGCGATCGTGATGCCAGAGCCCGGCCAGGGCCGCAACACTTGCCAGCACGCAGATCGCCGCACTGCGCTGCCAGCCCCGGCGGAGCACAGCCCAGAGAGCCAGCAGCAACACCAGCGCGACACTCCAGCACCACGGCGAGAACGCCAGCTGCCGATCCACCACGATGCCACAACACGCGGCCGCCAGCACCAATCCCAGCGGATGGTCACTCCCTTGCTCCGGCCGGTCAACAGAAACATCCTGCCACACGCGTCCCCCCTGCCCGGCACGCATTCTGCCAGGGCTGAATCAGGTGCGCCCGCGTCGCGTTGCTCTGTTACTCCATATGTTACACCGGCCCGACGACCCGGAAAACACGCGCCCACCACGGACCGGGCTCCGGCCAGCGGCGTCTACTGGTGCGCCGGCGTGCGCGGCGCCGGCCGCCCCCCCCAGGCCGGCATCGGGCGAATTGCGGTGGCCAGGGGCAGGACGTTATCCTTGACGCTGATGCGACCTCACCTGGCGGCGCGGCGCGCGACGGCAGGGGACACACCCACACAGGACAGGCAAGAGTGTTCTGATGAGTTACTGGCACGGCAAGGTGGTCTTGATCACTGGCGGCGGCGCCGGGCTGGGTGCGAAGCTGGCGACCCATTTCGCGACGGCCGGCGCGAACCTGCTCCTGGCCGATATCGATGCGGCGGCGCTCGAGCAGGTCCAGGCCGCGCTGACCCCGCTCGGCACACGGATCGCCGGCCACGTGACGGACATCACCGGCCAGGAATCGGTCGACGACCTGTTTCGGGAACTCGACTCCCAGTTCGGGCAGCTCGACGCGCTGGTCAACTGCGCCGGGCGTTCGGCGCGCGGAGCGATTCTGGATACGGACCCCGCCCAGTTCCAGGCGCTGCTGGACCTCAACTTCTTCGGCACCGTGCGGTGTACGCGGGCGGCCGCACCCCGGCTGCTTCAGACGCGTGGGCACCTGGTGAACATCGGTTCGCTGGCGGCCAAGATGGCGTCCCGGTACCTGGGTGCCTATCCGGTGAGCAAGTTTGCCGTCGCCGCGTACACCCACCAACTGCGGCTGGAACTGGGCCCCGCCGGGCTGCACGTGCTGTTGGTCTGTCCCAGTCCAATCGCCCGCCCGGACGCCGGGCAACGCTACCGCGCGCAGTCAGCCCAGCTGCCGGCTTCGGCCCAGAAGCCGGGTGGCGGCGTGCACGTCAAGGGACTCGATCCGGACGCCCTGGCGCAGCGCATCCTGCGCGCGTGCGAGCAGCGTGTGCCGGAACTGGTGCTCCCCGCCAAAGCCCGTCTGCTGGCAGCCGTCCTCCAGCTGTGGCCGACCTGGGGCGATCGCATCATCGCCCGCATGACGCGCTAGCAATCCGCCGCTCCGGCAGCCCCGCGCGCCCGTTGCGACCGGACGGCGAATGTGGCACGATATAGCCAAGTCCCGTGGTCTCCGCACAGAAAGAGCCAACCCATGTCCGCATTCCCCGACGTCCCGCAAATCGTGTATGAAGGCCCCGACTCGAAGAACCCGCTGGCTTTTCGCTGGTACAACCCCAGCGAGGTGGTCGAAGGCCAGGCCATGCGCGACCATTTCCGGTTCAGCGTGGTCTACTGGCACACGTTCCGCGGGACCGGTGCGGACCCGTTCGGACCCGGCACCATGGTGCGTCCCTGGGAGGACGGCAGCGACAGCGTGGACAACGCCATCCGCCGCGCGCGGGTCGCCTTCGAATTCATGGAGAAGCTCGGCGCCCCCTTCTACGCCTTCCACGATCGGGACGTGGCGCCGGAAGGCAAGTCGCTCGCTGACACGAACAAGAACCTCGACGCCGTCGTGCGGGTGCTCAAAGAGGAACAGCAGCGCACCGGCATCCAGCTGCTCTGGGGCACCGCCAACCTGTTCGCGAATCCGCGCTACATGCACGGCGCATCCACCAGCTGCAACGCCGATGCCTTCGCGTATGCCGCCGCCCAGGTCAAGAAGTGCCTCGAAGTAACCCTGGAACTCGGCGGCTCCAACTACGTGTTCTGGGGTGGCCGGGAAGGCTACCAGAACCTCTACAACACCGACATGCGGCGCGAGCTGGATCATATGGCCCGGTTCATGCACCTGGCCGTGGATTACGCCCGGTCGATCGGGTTCCACGGACAGTTCCTCATCGAACCCAAACCGAAAGAACCCACCAAACACCAATACGACTCCGACGCCGCCGCCTGCATTAACTTCCTGCGCGCCTACGACCTGCTGGATGCCTTCAAGCTCAACCTCGAAACCAACCACGCCACGCTGGCCGGACACACGATGATGCACGAGCTGGAATACGCCGGCATGCAGGGGGCCCTGGGCTCGATCGACGCCAACACCGGCGACCTGCTCCTCGGTTGGGACACAGACCAGTTCCCGAC
>DAISIS010000472.1:0-4598 GCA_036821925.1 Pirellulaceae bacterium | reverse complement strand
TGCGTCTCGCAGCGGTTAGTGAGCGTCTCGTAGCTGATGTTGAAGTGCTCGGTCCAGCCGCCCGAGAGGTCGACGCCGTGCGCAATCCCTTCCTCGCCGCCGTGGCAACGCACGCAGTGCCGGTCCAGCACCGGCTGCACCATGCTCGGATAGTCCAGCAGCCCGCTGCCCCAGGACTCCGGCTGCAGCGTGCTGGGAGGACGCTGCAGCACCGCCGCCACCTGGGCGTTGCTCGCGGCCGCCGTGTGTTTGTGTTCGTGGCACCCGATACAGGACCGCGTCACGCCGGGGACAGCCTGCACGAACGTCCGCATGCTCTGGACCAGCCGGCCGTGGCGATCCAACGCCTGCAAGTACACAGCCCGGCCCGCCGGCACCTCGAAGTACGCCGACCCGTCCGGTTCCACCGGCACGACCCCCAGGAAGTTCTTGGCGCTGAAGGCCAAGGCGCTGCTGATCAAGAACGTCTGATTGTACGGGTTCGGGCCGTCCGTGCGGCCGCTGGTGCGTGAGGTTTCTTCAATCACCCGCAGCCACTGGACGGTGCCCCGCTTCACGCCAGGCAACCCGTCGTAGATGTTCTGCACAAAGAACCGCCCCGTGCGCGCGGTGCGGTCTCTCACGTCGGCCAGGATGGGGGGGCGCGGGCGGGGCTTGACGAGCATCGGGCAGTGCAGGCAGATGTCGGGATCCGCGTGCAGGACAAACCGGTGCCCGGCCCGATCGATCATTTCCAGCACGTTCCGCGCGCTGCCTGCCGGACGGCCACTGAAGACCACACTGCCGTCGGCCAGCGGCCACGGCTCGCACGAGTCGCCGACGTCGCAGTCCGGCTGATCCGGGTGCTCCAGATTCGTGATCGCCTCCAGGCTGTTCTTGCCCACACGCGGGTCGACCAGCGCGATGGAGCCGCGCGGCGTGCTGTTGTGCTTGGCAAATGTGCCGATCACCTGCGGGGAATCCGGAACGGGACGCGCGTCGAGGATCGCTTCGGGAAACACCATGTTGTTGGCGAAGAACGCCGTCTCCTGCGTGCCGTCCGGATTGACAGTCCACAGCGACTGGATCGTCAGGGCATTCTTGTCGATGTACTCCCATCGTCCGAACAGGATCCGTCCGTCAGGCATGAGACACGGATCAAACTCGTTGACGTTGTTCACAGAAATCGGATGGATGTCCGAACCGTCGGCGTTCATCACGTGCAGGATAGCCACGCCAGTGTTGTTGCACGGGACGAGTCCGCTGGGGCGCGTCGATAGGAACACGATCCGATCGTCGGCCAGATACGCCGGTGCCACATCGTGCTGCCCGTGCAGGCTTCCCTGGTAGGCGTTGCAGGTCGGCGTGGGATCGGTCAGACGCCGCAGGTTGGTGCCGTCGATGCCGATCTCGTAGATGCTCGTGCTGCCTTCCGGCTCCCCCTTGAAGCAGAACAGCAACCGGGTCGCGTCCCAAGACAGCTCGGGGTGTGTGTACACACCGACACCCAGCGTTTCGGGGGTCGTCGGATCGATGACCGGCCGCACGCGCCACGTCTCGGGCGGCTCGGCCGGGTTCTCGATCACATAGATCCCGCCGCCGCCCGGCGGCCACTTGTAATACGTGTCGTAGATGTGAATGCCTGCGTACGAGTGGCGTTTGACGAACAGGAGTGGCGCATCGAGCTGCCGCCGCATCGCCGCTTCCGCCGCACCGGCCGACTCTGGTGCCTCTTCCGCGCGCAGCGGCACCCGCGACGCGAAACAGAAACTGGCCAGCAGCACGAACAGCAGCATCTGCTTGGCAGAGAACCAGAATCTCACGGCCATCTCCTTCTGCATCAGGTGGGCGTGTCGCCGCAACGGTGAACTGGGAGTCGAGTACCCGGGCGGGATCGAATGCGTTGTGGGGTCTGTGGGGCAGGGCCTCCTCGCCGCGGGTTCCAGTATAATCGACTGCAGCGCATCGACACCACAACCGTCCGCGCGCATGCCCTCCCCATGACCTACCGGCAGGCCCCCAGATCATGGAAATGGCCGCCGCCTGCGGCTAGAATGGGCCCCAGCACAATCGGTCAGCCGCGGCACCTGCGAGGGAGAGGAGTGAAGGATGAAACGTCGCACCGGTCGGTGGGTCCGCAACTGCGTCGGGCTCGGTGGATTGGTACTGGTGTCCTGGGCAGGCCTGTGGCACAGCGTCCAGGCCCAGCTGCCGGCGGAGTGGAGCCATGAGTACGCCGGTCTGGAACTGTCGCTTGGCAACCGCAATCACTTTGCGCAGGTGGCCGACACGACCTACCGCGCCGAGGCCTTGATTCTGGCCGAAGACCGGGACCCGGTCGATGTGGTACTGCGGCGCACGGCCGCCCTGCTCGGGCATCTGCAGCGTGTGCCGAACGCGCCGCAGCTCGATACGCACGCGGCGGCGTTGCGGCAGCTGGGCGAGCGCAATCGAGCGGTCGAGCTGGCAGACCGGGAAGGGCGGCAGGCGTTGTTCGTCGACGTGTGCCGCGTGCGGCGTGCGATCGCGCTGTCCAATCCGCTGTTGAACTTCGACGAGATCCTGTTCATCAAGCGGCACCGGGCGTTGTACGACCACATGTGCGACCAGTATTACGGGATGGCGGCCGCGCCCGGGGGCGGCCTGTACGTGCTGTCCGACCCCTTCGGAGCGCAGCCGCAGGTGCGTGACGTGCTGGAACACGCGACCGTGGCTTCCCCCGCACGACTGGCGGGACAGCCGCTGCGCGGCGGGCCGGTCGGCCCACTGACCGTCGCGTATGACGGCATGGGCAACCGTCAGGGCACCGAAGGGCAGGGGGGCACATTTCTCTCGCCCGACCTGTCGTACGACGGCCGCCGCATCGTGTTCGCCTATGTGGAGAACACAGGGGACATGACGCACCGGCACCACGTGGATCCGCGGCAGGGGCATTGGGCCGAGGGACGCTGCTACCATGTGTTCAGCGTCAACAGCGATGGCTCGGACCTGCGGCAGTTGACCGACGGCACGTGGAACGACTTCGATCCCTGCTGGCTGCCCAACGGACGCATCGCGTTCATCAGCGAGCGCCGCGGGGGTTACCTCCGTTGTGGCCGCGTCTGTCCGAACTACACGCTGTTCGATATGGCTGCGGACGGGAGCGACATCACGTGCCTGAGTTTCCACGAGACGAATGAGTGGCATCCGAGTGTCACGCATGACGGCCTGCTGCTCTGGACGCGCTGGGACTATGTCGATCGCCACGGATGCACGGCCCACATGCCGTGGACAACGACGCTCGATGGACGCGACCCGCGCGCCGTGCACGGCAACTTCGCCACGCGATCTGCGCGGCCCGACATGGAGGTCGATTGCCGGGCGATTCCGCATTCGTCCCGCCTGGTGGCGACCGCCGCGCCGCATCACGGCCAGGCGTTCGGATCCCTGGTAATCATCGATCCGAATCAGGCCGATGACGATGCGATGAGCCCGGTGCGGCGGATCACCCCCGAGGTCGGCTTTCCCGAAACGCAGGGGGGGGCCCAGGTGTACGGCACCCCCTGGCCGCTGAGCGAAGACTTCTACCTGTGCGTCTGCGATCCCGGGATGCAGCCGGGTGCAAATCAGCAGGGCAGCCCCTTGTCGCGCGGCAGCTACGGCATCTATCTCCTGGATGCCTTCGGAAACCGCGAACTGATCTACCGCGATCCGGACATCAGCTGCCTCAGCCCAATCCCGCTCCGCCCGCGGCCGCTGCCGCGTGTGGCGCCCGAGCTCGCCACGCGGGGAACCGGCACCAACCCGGCCACGCGGGCCGACGAGCCGGCCGGCGCCACGCCGCCCACCGGGACGGTCGCTGTCGTCAACGTCTATGACAGCCTCAAGCCGTGGCCGGCGGGAACCGAGATCACGGCGCTCCGCGTGCTGCAGGTGTTCCCGATGAGCGTCCCCTCGGGCGCACCGCCCCACGAGACGGGCGTGCGGGTGGCGACCGCCGGGGACTCGGTGGTTCCCGTCCGGCATGTGCTGGGGACCGTGCCGGTGGAGAAAGACGGCAGCACCTTCTTCCGCGTGCCGGCCAACAAGGAGCTCTTCTTCCAGGCGTTGAATGCCGAGGGACTTGCCGTGCAGTCGATGCGATCGGCCACGCACGTGCGGGAAGGGGAGCGGCTGGTATGCGCGGGGTGCCACAATCAGCGGCATCGCGTGTCCTCCCCCGATCCCCCCGTGCCGCTCGCGCTGCGCCGCACGCCGTCGCCGTTGACCCCCGACGTCGACGGGTCACAACCGTTCAGTTACCCCCGGCTCGTCCAGCCGGTGCTGGACCGCCACTGCGTGGACTGCCACGCGCAACACCCGGACACGGCCCCGAATCTGGCGCGGGACCCCATCGTGCACAACTGGTACGCCTCGTACGAGAGCCTCGTGCACAAGCACGGATTCTACGACTATCACGATCCCTACCGCACGACGCCCGGCCAGTTCGGCGCCCTGGACGCGCCGCTCTACCGGCTGCTCCAGACCGACCACTACGGCGTCCAACTGCCCCCCGACGACCTGCACCGCCTCACCCTCTGGCTCGATTGTGCCTCGATGTTCTACGGCGTATACGAACAGGAGGGTGGGCTCGCGCAGCT
>DAISIS010000471.1:0-4602 GCA_036821925.1 Pirellulaceae bacterium | reverse complement strand
TTCATGCCCGAAGCCTGGGAGGCCTGCATGACCTTGGGCGACTGGTGGGGATGGACCAGAGACAGTGCCTACCACAGCTCGGGCAGCGTCATCCGCTATCTCGTGAAAGCTGTGGCTCGTAACGGCAACCTGCTGCTGGACGTCGGACCCAACGCTCATGGCGAGCTTGATCCGCGGGCCGTCACGATTCTCAAAGAAATCGGCCTGTGGCTCAAGGTCAACGGTGAGGCGATCTACGACACCCGTCCGGTGAAGCCCTACGAACTCGGAAATGTCTTCTTCACCGCCAAGACTGACGGCACCGTGTATGCGATCGTCCTCAGTTCACAAGATGGCGAGTCGATGCCCCCGAGTGTCATCCTACCCGCAAGCTTGACGGTCAACGCCAAGGTGATCACCCTGGTAGGCGGCGATGGCACAGCGCTCGCCTTCAAACCCGGCTCCCACCCAGACACAACCGAAGTCAGCCTTCCCACTGCCGGCAGCATCGTCTTGCCCAGCGTCGACGCCTGGGCGCTGAAGATCAGTGACACATCGCCCACGGGCCAGTTTTGACCCGGCAGCGAGACGTGGATATGGCCTGCGGCCACAAGGAACGGCATGGTGGCAACGTGATCCCCGGGCGTTGGCCTCGCGCGCGGGTCTGGTCTCTCGACGGCAGGAGCGGACCGGGTGATGTTCTGATAGAATGGTGACGCCCGCGAGCACGTGCCTGGCGATCGCCCGCGGCATCCACCAACCGCGGATCGGGCGTGGCAGTCCGGGCATCGTGCGGCATGGCCGGACGGGGTACATTCCCCCTATGCAACGCGAACGTGCGGAGGGACGATGCGAGAGGAACAGTGGGATGTGCTGAAGCGGTGCGCGGCCGGGGAGGAGTTCGCCGTGCCCCCGGTGGCGTTGATTATTGACAGCCCCTGGCTGCCGGGTTACCTCGGCATCTCGACCCTGGACTACCTGACCGTGCCCGACGTCTGGCTGCACGCCAATGTGACGGTGGCCCGCGAGTTCCCCGAGGTGATCTTCGTACCCGGTTTCTGGGTCGAGATGGGCATGGGTGCTGAACCGAGCGCCTTCGGCTGCCGGCTGACCTTCCATCGCGACCGGACCCCCGACGTGCACGCGTTGACGGCCGAGATTCAGGACGTGTGCCGGCTGGCGCCGCCCGACCCGCGCCGCGACGGCCTGCTGCCGGTCATTCTGAACTACTATCAGTTGCTCCGGCCGCGCATCGCGGATGCGGGGCATGTGGTCCGGATCATTGCGGCGCGTGGGCCGCTGGTGCTGGCAACGCATCTGCTGGGTGTCACCGAATTCCTGCTGGCTCTGAAGACGGCTCCCGACCAGGCACACCAGCTGCTGCGCACCACGACGACGCTGGTGCGCACGTGGCTGGAGGCACAGGCCGAGGTGTTGCCGGATGTCGGGGGCGTGCTGCTGCTGGACGACATCGTGGGATTCCTGTCGCTGCCGGACTATCGCGAGTTCGCCCATCCCTATCTGGCCGAGGTGTTCGGGGCGTTCCCCGAGTTGTTGAAGCTGTTCCACAACGACACGAACAACCCGGTTTCGTTCGGCTGTTACGCTGAACTGGGCATCCGCGTGCTCAACTTCACGCACCAGCAGCCGTTGGACCGGGTCCGCGACCTGGCGGGCGGCGAGATCTGCCTGATGGGCAACGTGCCGCCGCTGGAGGTGCTGGCCCGCGGCACGCCGGACCAGGTCCAGGCGCAGGTGGCGGCGTGTCGCCGAGCGCACCCGGCGGCGCGCGGCTGGCTGCTGTCAGCTGGCGGCGGCACATCGCCGGGCACGCCGGGTGCGAACATCCGCGCTCTGGCGGCGGCGGCGCGCAGCGTGTAGGGGTGGCAGCTGCCTGCGAAAGGAGTTCCACGATGCTGAAGATCGCCATACTGGGCACGGGGGCGATTGCGGACCGTCACATCCAGTCGTATCTCAAGTTCCCGGACCAGTGCCGGGTGGTGGCCTTGGCCGATCTGTTTCCCGACAAAGCCCGCGAGAAGGCGGCGCGGCACGGGCTGGAGGCGGCCGTGTTTCCCGACCTGAAACGGTTGCTGGCGGAGGCGGACTTCGACGCCGCATCGGTCTGCCTGCCGCCTTTCGAACACGCGCCTGCCACCGTCGCGCTGCTGGGTGCCGGCAAACACGTGCTGGTCGAAAAGCCCATGGCCACCTGCCTCGCCGAATGCGACCAGATACAGGCCGCCGCGTGCGCCAGCGGCTGCCTGCTGTCCGTCGTGGCCCAGAACCGTTTTCAGACCCCCGTGATGAAGCTCAAGCAGGTCCTCGAGGCCGGGCTGCTCGGCCGCGTGCTGCACGCGCAGGTCGACTCGTTCTGGTGGCGCGGCAGCAACTACTACGACCTCTGGTGGCGCGGCACCTGGGACAAGGAAGGTGGCGGCTGCACGATGAACCACGCCGTCCACCACATCGACCTGTTCCAGTGGATGCGAGGGCTGCCAGCCGAAGTGTGGGCCGTCAACGCGAACCTGAACCACGACAATTCCGAGGTCGAGGATTTCGCCACCGCGGTGCTGCTGTACCCGGACGGCAGCATCGGCCAGATCACCGCCTCGCTGGTCCATCATGGGGAGGATCAACAGCTGGTGTTCCAGGGTGAGCGAGCGCGGGTCGGACTGCCCTGGCAAGTGTGTGCCATGACGCAGCGGGAGAATGGGTTCCCCACGGAGGACGCCACGACGCGGGACCAGATCCAGGATTTCTACGACCGGCTGCCGGACGTCGTACAGCAGGGGCATGACGGCCAGATCGCCAACTTCCTGCAAGCGATCGCAGGGCACGCACCGCTGCTGATCGACGCCGAGCAGGGGCGGCGCACGCTGGAGCTGGTCAGCGCCATCTATCAGTCTGGTCATCTGGGAGGCAAGGTGGCGCTGCCGTTGACGCCCGACGATCCGTTCTATGCGCGGGACGGCATCCTCCGCGTGGCGCGGCGATTCCGTACGAAGACCCGCAGCGTGGCGAACTTCGCCGACAACGAGATCACTTTCGGCCGGGACTATGGGAAGTGAGAGGCGACCATGACGCAGAAAGCCGACGGCATGCACTACGCGCCGCGGGGCAAGGCCCGACCGGTCTGCGGCCCGGGCGAGTTTCGTTTCGCGGCCGTGGGGCTGGATCATGGACATATCTACGGCATGTGCAACGGACTGCTCGAGGCCGGCGGCGAGCTGGTCTGGGTCTACGATCCCGATCCGCGCAAGGTGGAGACGTTTCGCCAGACCTACCCGGGCGCAGCTCCGGCGCGGGAGGAAGCCGAAGTCCTGGAAGATCCGTCCGTGGCGCTCGTCGCCAGCGCGCCGGTGCCGTGCCAGCGCGGTCCGCTGGGGCTACGCACACTGGACCACGGCAAAGACTACTTCACCGACAAGCCGCCGCTGACGACGTGCGCACAACTCGACGCAGCGCGGGCGCAGGTCGCGCAGACCGGCCGGATCTTCGCCGTCTACTACTCGGAACGACTGCACGTCGAAGCCGCCGTCCACGCCGGACAGCTCATCCAGGACGGCGCGATCGGGCGTGTCCTGCAGGTGATCGGACTCGGCCCGCACCGTCTGAGTCCCGCACAGCGTCCCGCCTGGTTCTGGGACCGGCAGCAGTACGGCGGCATTCTGGTGGACATCGGCAGCCATCAGATCGAACAGTGCCTGTACTATGCCGGCGCACAAAATGCCCGTGTGCTGCACAGCACCGTGGCCAACTACCACCAGCCGGATCACCCGGCCTTCGAGGATTTCGGCGACGCCAGCTTCCTGGCTGACAACGGCGCCAGCTTCTACTTCCGTGTCGACTGGTTCACCCCCGACGGCCTGAGTGCCTGGGGCGATGGCCGGACAATCGTGCTCGGCACTGACGGCTATCTGGAACTGCGCAAGTACCTGGACGTCGCCCGCGATGGTGCGGGCGATCACGTATACCTGGTGGATCACACAGGTGAACGGCACATTCCCGTGCACGGCCAAGTGGGCTTTCCGTTCTTCGGTCAGCTCATACTCGATTGCCTCCAGCGCACCGATCACGCCATGCCGCAGCAGCACACGTTCCTGGCCATCGAGCTGGCGCTCCAGGCCCAGGCTCAAGCGCTGCACATCGGCTGCTGACACCGCCCGCGCGACCCACTCCGGCTACTTGGGAGGCGCAGCCGTCGGCTGTGCGGCCGCGGGCCGTTTGGGTGCCGGGGCACGTTTGAACGTGATCCGCGGACCCGGGTCCTGTGTGGTTCCACCGGTCCGCTGCGTCACCTGGCCCACAAGCGTGTCAGGATCCGTCAGGGTTCCGACAATTGTCGAGGTGAACGTCGTGCCCGCAGCGTCCGTGCCTTCGAGTTCCACCGTCCATGTCTTGGTCGCCGCGTCATAGGTGGTCGTGCTCAGGTCGTAGCCTCCCAGCGAGTTCATCGACCCGCCCACGATGCGCTGTCCTGCAGCGTCCCAACCGGTCAGCCCCTTGCCCCGGAGCTCCGCACCTCCATCAACTTCTGTAGATGACACCGTCTCAATTGCGTTTTTCTTGAGAATCCATCGATACGTGAGACGCGTCACTACCTTCGTGTCTTTCGCGGCC
>DAISIS010000470.1:0-4617 GCA_036821925.1 Pirellulaceae bacterium | reverse complement strand
TGGCGGCGGTCGTGCAGGATCCCCAGCCGGTCGCTCCAGTCGCGGCCGATCGGGACCCGCCAGCAGCTGGCCGGGTGCGGCGATCGCCCGCAGGCACGCAGCGGCCGACCGATCCGGTCAGTGCGGCGCTGCCCGGCCGCCAGCCCGCCGACGCAGCCGCACTCGGCGCGCTGGCCGAACGCGCCAGCCCCGTGGCGGTCGAGCCCGGTGCGGTCGAGCCCTCACGCACACTCGCCGGTCCGGCCGCCTCGGCCCACACAGACGTGGCCCGGCAGGCGGCCGGGAATGTGATCCCGCAGCGGCAACGCGCGCCGGCCGAAACGATCGGTGCCGTCGCCGTCGACCAGACGCCGCTCGTGCAGCCGCGTCGACCGGCCGCCACCCCCGCACCGTCGCTGACCGCCGTGCCCGACACGAATCCACGCCCGCGCCGCGCACTGCGCGCCGCGCCCGACGCCGTGTCGCCACTCGCGGCGGAGACGCCGAGCCGCGCAGCGTCGGCCGCGGAGCACGCGGCCACCGCGACCGAACCGGCCGCGATGGCCTTGAGCAAAGCCGAACTCGGCACGGCCGGTCGCGGCATGTCGCACAACCTGGGCCAGGCGGATCCCGCAGGCGCCAGCCCCGGTGCCGTCGCCTCCGGCTCAGCCCGCCGCGCTCAGGCAACTCAGAATCTGCCGGCCGGGCCTGCGCTCGAGCCGCACGATGCTGCGATCGTACGCAGCGGACGTGCGGGCCAGCTGCAACCCAGCGCCGTGCTCGCCCCCATTCCACTCAGCCGGGCACTGCAGGCGGGCGCCCGGCAGCCGGCGGACATCCAGGCCAGCGCCAGCGCCGCACTGGCTCAGGCGGCGTCTGACGCTCAGCGCTGCAGCATCACGGCTGCCAAAGGCAACCTGGACGTCGACACCGGTCCTACCACGCTCGTGACAGAAACCGGATCAGGACGTGGCGCCGGAGGCGGCCAGCCGGAGCTGAGTTTCGGAACCCAGCGCGCAACCGTCCCGCGGGCACAGTCGGGCCAGGCTCCACTCCCGTCACTGCTGGCCGAGACACCCGGCACAACCGTCGCCGCACCACCGAGTGATGGCGGAGGACTGCCCGCGGCTGCCGAAGTGGATGTCAACGCACACGCCTTGCTCGACGCCCGCCCCGGTCCCCAACCGGAATCTGTCGGCGGACCGCAAGCGCTGGGCGGCGGGCCGGCAGCCGTGCCCACTGCCTCCCCGCACCATGCCCTGCGGCGCGCTCATGGACTGCTGGACGAATTCGCCCTGCAGGACGACAGCCGCAGCGCTGCTCATATCGCTCCCAGGTCGGACACAGACCGTCAGCTGCCTGTAGACGCCGGCGTCGCGGATCTCAACGCCGGGAACGCCGCCGAACAGAGCGACGATCACCTGCCGTCCACAACACTCGCCAGCAGCGACACGGCCGTGACCGCCGCGGAACGCACCGCGCCGAATGCCGGCGGATCCATCGACAGAACCGCCGATCTGCCTGCCAGAGAGCACGCGGCCAACCCGGCAGACGTGGGACCCGCGTCGCTGGCCACACGGGCCGAAGCGGTGCAGGCGGCCACCGGCCAGCCTGCAGTCGGCGGCGGAACCGGCTCGCCACCCCGCACTGGTCGCGGTCCCGCCGTCTGGGCAGACACCTTCGCAGAAACCGTCGACATGGCGGGCACTCCCTCAGCCCACGGACAGGCGGACCCGCAAGCCCCAGATCTGCCACACTCGGAGGCCAGCCGGCTGGCCAACAGCGCGCCCGCCGCATCCCGCCGCGACCGGCCGGGCGGCGGACCGGCATTGCCGCTGAGTGTCGCGGCAGTTGACGCGCTGCCCAGCGTGACCCCCGCGCGCCACGCGGGCCAGAACTCAGCAACCGACGGACCTCTTGTGCGCGACGCCACGCAACGCGGCGGGCCCGGCAAACGATCCGCTCAACTCCAACTGCCCAACGACGCCACCACCGTGGACCTGACTGACGTCATCAGCCCCAGCGATGTGGCCAGTGGCCCGAGTACGGACGTGGCACCAGCGCTCGGCGGCCCGCGATCGGGCCCGATCAGCCGCTCGGCCGGACAGGCTCTGCCTGTGGATATCGATGTCCCGATCGGCCTCGGCGGGCTCGGCAACACCGCCACTGTCGACGTCGGCCTGGCAGCCCGCCGCACAGCTGAGGCGAACGCGGATATTCAGATCGACAGCTCGCGTTTCAACCGGAATCGCGTCGGCGGCCAGCCTCGTCTTAATGTCACGGCCGCTATGCCCACCGAGTCGTTCCAGCGCCGCATTGAGCGAGCGCAAGGGCGGAGCGACCCGGCCGACGGCGTCGGACCCCAGACCGAAGATGCCATCGAGTTGGGATTGGTCTTCTTGAGCAAGGCCCAATTGCCCGACGGCCGGTGGTCGCTCGACCGGTTCGCCCGACAGGACGGCCTTCCACAGCTGGCCAGCGACGCGGCCGCCACAGGCCTCGCGCTGCTGGCGTTCCAGGGGGCAGGCTACAACCATATCGAGTTCCGCTATGCCGACGTGGTGCGGCGCGGAGTCGAGTTCCTGCTCCAGAACCAGCAGCCGGATGGCAGCCTGTTCATTCCGATGGACGACGAATCGAACCGCGTCGTGCAGTTCTACAGCCACAGTATCGCTGCATTGGCTGTGTGCGAAGCGTATGGCATGACCCAGGATCCCATGCTGCGCGAGCCGGCTCAGCGAGCCATCGACTTCATCGTCGAAACCCAGAATGATCAGCGCGGCGGCTGGCGATACACGCGCGGTGTGAGTTCCGATACCTCGGTCAGCGGCTGGATGACTATGGCGCTCAAGAGCGGCGAATTGGCCAATTTGAAGGTGCCCAAGGAAACCTATGCCGCCATCGACCGCTGGCTCGACGGCGCTCAGGCCTCCTCAACACAACCACATCTCTACTGCTACAACCCGTTCGCCCCCGATACGCCCGAACAGCGAGCGGGCCGTCAGCCGACCGCCACCATGACCTCCGTCGGACTGCTCATGCGTATGTACCTGGGATGGCGCCGCAATAACCCGGCACTTGCTCGCGGCGCTACGTATCTTGCCAGAATTCCCCCAGCCATCGGCACGCGAGTCGATCCGAAACGCGACACGTACTACTGGTACTACGGCACCCAGGTCATGTTCCACATGGGTGGCAAGTTCTGGCAGGACTGGCACCAGGCACTCCACCCGCTGCTGGTCGATACACAGATCCGCCAGGGTGAACTCGCGGGCAGCTGGGATCCCCACCAGCCGGTACCCGACCGCTGGGCGGCGCACGCCGGCAGACTCTACGTCACCACAATGAACCTGCTCTCGCTCGAAGTGACGTATCGACACCTTCCGCTGTACGAAGACACCGCGAAATAGCCGGTTGACCGCCTGACGCGCGTGCAGCTGACAATCGCCGCACTCACCGCAGCGTCACCAATCGCTTGCGGCCGTTGTCCTCGATCTCGACTTTCCCTTCCCGGGCCAGCCAGCCGATCGCCTGCATGACCATATCGCGCGAAGCATCAACCTGCTTGGCTAACTGGGCCAGCGTCATTGGGCCGTTTTCTGCCAGCTTGTGCCAGACGACTCCAGCGGTTTCGCCGATTTGGGCAGCGCACGAACTGCTCACAGCCGACATAAGGTTCCCTCCATCAGGGTTAGAAGCTGCTGTCAACTTCTAACGAATATACAAAACCTGACGGCATTGCGTCAGAGGAAGGGAAGGTCTAATGACGAGATACCCAAGCACGGGGGGAGGGGAATGTCTAATGACGAGATACCCAAGCACGGGGGGAAGGTCTAATGACGAGATACCCAAGCACGGAGGGAAGGACAAAGGTCGAATGTGGAGGATTAGCTGCTGGGGCTGTGGCTGATACGTCTACCTCCTCGCTTCGGATTTTGCCATTCCTTCGTGCTTGGGTATCTCGTCATTCGTCATTCCCTTCGTGCTTGGGTATCTCGTCATTCGTCATTCCCCTCGTGCTTGGGTATCTCGTCACTCGTCATTCCCCCCGTGCTTGGGTATCTCGTCATTAGACATTCCTCCTCCCTCCTCACACGGCAAACACAAAGAAAAGGGCCCGATTGGCTACGGAATTCCAATCGGGCCCTCGAACCGTGAAAACACGCGTCTCCCACGTCGGGATTACTGGGTCGCCATACCCCGGCGACAAGCGCTTAGATTCACGGTGCATCCGTGCGATCGGAGCGTGCACCTACCCAGTTTACGCAAACCCGCTACTCAGTTGTCGAACACGAAGCATTCCAGGTCTGCGTGACTTGCTGGGCCAAGCCGGCTGAGTGTGGTGCCCGCTCAATCCATCGCTGGCCGACAGGAGCATGAACCGTGCCACATCGGCACTAACTGCTGCAAACTTCAGAAAAAAGCAGCAAACTCAGAGAAAAACGCGGACCCCGATCGCTGGGCAGCGTCCTCTTCGTTTGTAAAAACTACATGGAATGTCTAATGACGAAATACCCAAGCACGAAGGAAGGACAAAACCCGAAGCTCGAAGGCGGACTTCTCAGCCGCAGCAGTTGACTCTTGACATTCGACCTTTGTCCTTCATTCGTGCTTGGGTATTTCGTCATTAGACATTCC
>DAISIS010000469.1:0-4619 GCA_036821925.1 Pirellulaceae bacterium | reverse complement strand
GCCACGTCGCACGGCCAACAAGTAGGCCGTGCCACACACCCATATCTGCGACCGTTCACAAAGAACAGGGAACTAAGCCACAAGCAGAGCTACCAGGCCAGCGCCGGGAAGAGATCAACAGCCCCGTGAGGGGCGAGCGCCCTCACTCCATGCACCTGTCATCACCCCACCGCATCCTCTTGTTCCATGGCGGACTGCGGCAGGCCATGGCCGGGTTTATTGGCGTACAGGAGCCAATAGACGACTGGGATGACGAACAAGGTGAAGAGCGTGGAGGCGAACAGGCCGAAGATCAGCGACCAGGCCAGGCCGGAGAAGATCGGATCGATGATGATCGGGACGGCACCCAGCATGGCCGCGCTGGCGGTCAGCAGGATCGGCCGCAGTCGCACCACCCGGCTCTCCATGATCGCATCGAACAGCGTGCGGCCACGGGCCAGCGAGAGGTGGATGAAGTCGACGAGGATAATCGAGTCGCGGGTCACGATCCCCGCCAGGGCGATCATGCCAATCATGCCGGTGGCGGTGAAGTAGACAGGATCGAGATATCCGCCCACCTCCTGACCGCTCCACACGTTCAGCAGCCAGAAGCCGGGCATGACACCCAGGATGGTCAGCGGGATAGCCAGCATGACGACGATCGGGACGGTGAACGAGCCCATCTGGGCGACCAGCAGAATGTAGATCGCGATCATCGCCGCGCCGAACGCGAGCCCCAGATCGCGGAACACGTCCAACGTAATCTTCCACTCGCCTTCGCCGGCGAAGTCGACGGTGAACCCTGCGGGCACGCTCCAGGCGACATGGCTGCCGTTGGAAAAGAAACTCCGTTCGGCCACGGGGCGCGGCTCGGACGTTGACACCCAGCCGTTTCCCACCGGTACGGAATCGGCCGGCGCCGGATTCCCGTCCACCCGGTCGGCCAGCATGTCCACCACGACATCGGCCGGCGGCCGGCCCGCGGTCTCGGCAAACACGTAGGCCACCCGTTCCAGGTTCTTGTGGTAGATCATCTGGTCGACGCGAGTCGTCTCCCACCGCCCCAGTTCGGCCAGGGGAACAAGCTGACCGGCGTTGCCCTTGACGTACACCCGCGCCAGATCCGCAGCGCTGGTCCGCTGATCGACCGGCAGCCGCAGTATGATGCGCAGCGGATTGCGCTCGGTGTCGTTCCGCACCAGTCCCACCGAGTTGCTGGCCAGCAGCGACTGCAGCGTGCCCGCGATCTGGTCGGTCGTGATGCCATTGAGAGCGGCTTTTTCTTTGTCGGTCACGAAGACCAGCTTGGGTTGGGCAGCTTCGCGCACCGGATCGATGTCGACCACGCCCGGTTCCCTTGCCATGCGGGCCCGCACTGTATCGGCGGCCAGCAGCAGGTCCTCGTACTGGTGGTCCGGCTGCCCGTACACTTCGGCCACCACGCTGGCGATCACGGGCGGGCCCGGAGGGGTCTCGACGAGTTTCAGACGCACATGGTGCCGCGCCGCGATGGTCTGCAGATCCTGGCGCATCCGCAAGCCGACGGCGTGACTCTGCTGCCGCCGGTTCTTCTTGCCGGCCAGATTGACCTGCACCTGTGCCACCTCGTCCCCCTGACGCAGATAGTAATGCCGCACCAGTCCATTGAAGTCCATCGGCGAGGCGAGCCCGACGTAGCTGGTGAAATCAGAGACCTCGGGCACACCCGCCAGGTAGGCCTCAAAGTCGCGGACGGCGGCGTCCGTGCGTTCCAGCGTGGTGCCTTTGTCCAGGTCGAGCACCAGGAGCAGTTCGTTCTTATTGTCGAAGGGCAGCATCTTAAGGGGTACGCTGCGCGTGGCCGCCATGCCCATCGCTCCGACCGTCAACAAGGTCATCACCAGCAGGAATGTCCAGGCCACCAGCCGTGAGTGCAGCAAGGGGGCCATCAAGGGGTAGAACAGCTTGTAGAGCCGCGATTGCTTGACCGCGTCCAGGTCATGCGGATCGTGCTCTGCGGCGTGCCCCTCGGCCGCGCCGGTGCCGTACTGCCGCCGCAGCACGTGATAGGCCATCCACGGGGTGATCGTGAACGCGACGACCATCGACATGAGCATGGTGATCGGCACGTTCAGCGCCATCGGGCCCATGTACGGTCCCATCATGCCGGTGATGAAGAACATCGGGAGGAAGCTGACGATCACGGCCAGCGTTGCCGTAATCAGCGGCGGGCGGATCTCGGCCACCGCTTCCAGCACGATCCGGCGCGTCGCTTTCTTGCGCAGCGCAAAATGGCGCACGATGTTTTCGACGTCCACAATCGGATCGTCCACCAGGAGCCCCAGGGAGAGGATCAAGGCAAAGAGCGTGACGCGGTTGATGGTGTAGCCCAAGAGCAGGTTCACGGCCAGGGTGAGCCCGAACACGACCGGCACGGCCACCGCGACGATGAAGGCCTCGCGCCAGCCCAGCCCCAGCGTGAGCAGCGCCACGACGATGAAGATCGCGACCG
Source organism: Pirellulaceae bacterium (assembly GCA_036821925.1). Classification (GTDB taxonomy): domain Bacteria; phylum Planctomycetota; class Planctomycetia; order Pirellulales; family Pirellulaceae; genus JAAYDI01. The sequence goes on along the minus strand of DAISIS010000469.1, from coordinate 2,149 downwards.
CCAGCCCTTCGACCAGCTCGTTGACTTTCTCGTCCGCCGTCAGGCCGTAGTTGCGCGTGACGACCAGCTCCATGTCGTCGGGTACGAACTGCGCCTGCAGGGACTCCGCTTCCCGCAGCACGGCATTGGCGACCCAGACGGCGTTGGAGCCCTTCTTTTTCGCAATCGCAATCGTCACCGCGGACCGGGTCGCCGGACTTGCCGGACCCGCCGCGTGCGCTGCGGATGACTCCCCCAGCACGGTGCCGGGGAAGAACTCGTGGTGCGTGAAGCCTCGCGCCGGTCCCCAGCCGTGCCGGACGTAGCTGTTGATCTCATCCGGCCCGTCTTCGATCCGCGCGACATCTTTCAGGAACACCGGAGCGTCGTCAAACACGCTGATAACCAGATCGCCCAGCTGCCGCGCATCGGCGAACGGCTCACCCGCTTCGACCTGGATCAACTGATCATTGGCGCGGAAGCTGCCGGCGGTCTGCTGGACGTTGGCGCCCTGGATGGCGCGCTGCACCTCCAGAGGTGAGACGTGGTATGCTGCCATACGGTCCGGGTCCAGCAGCACCTGCACGACGCGCGGCTGGCCGCCCACGACATAGGCGCGCGACACGTTCGACATGCCGGCCAGACGTTGTGCCAGTTCCTCCGCCACCCGCCGCAAAGTCGTGCTGTCGGCCGTGGTGCTGGCGAGCGTCAGGGTGACGATCGGCACATCGTCGATCTCCACCGGCTTGACGACCCAGCCGGTCACGCCCGGGGGGACCAGGTCGACGTTTTCGTCCAGCTTCTTCTGCAGCTTGACCACGCTCCGCTCGCGGTCCTCGCCGACATAGTAGCGCACCGTGATGATGGCCAGGTTCTCACGGCTCATCGAATAGACATACTCGACACCGTCGATCTGGTAGAGGATCTTCTCGAGCGGCGTCGTAACCAGTTGCTCGACTTCAGCCGCGGAATGGCCGGGGAAGTTGACGTAGACATCGGCCAGCGGCACGACGATCTGCGGGTCTTCCTCGCGCGGGGTGAGTCCCAGCGCGGTCAGGCCCACGACGGTGGCCAGCAGGATCAGGATGAGCGAGAGATTGGACTCCAGGAAAATCTTGACGATGCGATTCGTCAGGCCATGTTCCACGCCTGCGGGAACGCCGGGATGCTCACTCATGAGTTGCCTCCTGCAGTGTGGTCGCCGCCTCGGCCGGCTTGTCAGCGGGCGCGGGCTCAGTGGCGGGCGCGGGGGGGACGCGGGCCGGTACGACGACCTGCTCGCCGCTGCGCAGGCCGGAGAGCACTTCGACCTGATCGGCCAGCGGCTGGCCGTCCGGGCCCTCCACATCGCCCAGATACCGCCCGGTGCGGATCGCGCGCTGGGTCACGCTGCGGCCCTCCACCACCTGCACGAGCTCCAGCTGGCCCACCTGCTGGACGGCCGACCGGGGGATGGCCAGGACCTGTTCCGCGCCGAGCGGGATGATGATGCGGCCGAACATGCCGGAGTAGACGCCGTCGGGGCAGGGGCCGGTCACCTTGACCTGGAACGCGCGGCTGGATGCCTGCGCCTCGGGAACAATCTCGCTGACCGTGCCGCCACACTCCTTGTCGAGCCCTTCGATCCGCACGCCGATGGTCTGCCCGACACGCAGCTGGCGGGTCAACGATTCCCGCACGTTGGCCACCAGCTGCATCCGCGTGGGATCAAACAGCGTCGCCACCAGTTGGCCCGGCGTGACCATGTCCCCCGCGTCCACCTTCTTGTCGATCACGGTGCCGTCAATCGGGGACCGGATCGTCGCCCAGTCCAGCGTGGCCTGCACTTCCTTGACCGTCTGCTGCGCCCGCTGCAACTCCGCCTCGGCGGTCCGCAACGCGGCCACCGCTCGGTCATACTCCTGGCGGCTGATGGCGTTGGATTGCAGCAGCGACGCGCCCCGCTCCTCGTCCGCTGCCGCCTGGACCTGCACCGCTTCGGCCGAATTCACCGCGGCTTTGGCCTGGGCGAGCTTCGCCTGCAGGTCGGTGTCGTCCAGCCGCACCAGCACTTCATCCGCCTGCACCTGCTGCCCGGCCTTGATGTTGACCTCCACCACGCGCGCCAGCAGCTTCGAGCCGACGGCAATCTCGTGCACCGCTCGAATCGACCCCACCGCTGACTCCGTCA
>DAISIS010000468.1:0-4649 GCA_036821925.1 Pirellulaceae bacterium | reverse complement strand
CCCGGCGCGCCACCTGGCGCAGGCTGAGCTCTTCGGGCCCCACTTCCAGCAACACCCCGCTGCGGCCGTCATAGTCCCAGGACAGTGCGCGTCTGGCCGGTCCCTTGGTGCCGAACAGGACCTCAAACTGATCGTCCGGCCCCACATCGGCCGGCAGTACCACCGCTAACCGCCACTCGGCCAGCCAATAGTACTTGCGCCCCCCGAATTCCTGCGGTCCGTCCTCAAACAGCGTCTCCGCTGCCGGCGCCAGGATGGCACTTCCCAGCAGCAGCACAAGTGTCAGCAGCGCGAGGCAGATACTCTGTTCCCGGGCGACACGGCGGGCCACACCAGGCCCGGTCAACGCCGCCGGCAATGGTCGTGGTCTTCGCATAATGCCACGTTCCTGTCATATTGCCTAACATCCAATCCACAGAAGGCACTGGCACGCCAGCAGCGCGCTGGACCCTGTCGAGTCTAGCCGATTGGCGCACATACAGGTACCAGCCCGCGCGCCCCGGGGGCTTCATGGAGACCGAGAGTGAACACACGCTTGATTGCCACCTATACCGAGCGGCTGCTGGAAGTGCGACGCGAGTTTTCGCTCTACGAGGATCGCGTGGTGGTCCGGGCACGCTGGTACCTGACCCGCAGCTACGAGCATGTCGTGCCGTTGGTGCAGCTCAAAGGCGATATGCAGCAACTCACGATCCGCTACCGGATCTACCGCTACGCCGGCTGGGTCCTGGCGCTCGGCGCGCTGCTGTTTGCCATGGTTTACTACAGCAGCCAGGGTGGTCCGTTGGGGATCCTCGGCTGGGCCGCCCTGGGGGTGCTGGTCGTCGGCGCCCTGGGCACGGCCCTGACGTACCGGAACCGGCGGATCCGGTTTGTGCGATTCCTTACGCGGTCGGGCCGCGCCGGGCTGGACATCGGTTGTGCCGGGAATCGTGTCGGGGAGTTTGAGGCGTTTGTCGCGGACGTGCGGCGTCAGATTGCGAAGGCATAGCGGCCGCTAACTGCCGGTCTGGATGCGGGCGAGGGAGGCAAACGCGCCGCGCGTGGCGAGTCCGTCGTACGTCTGGGTGTAGGCCTGGTAGAGTTGCTCGTAACGGCGATGGCTGTCCGGGTGGGGTTCAATCCGGTCGGCCACGCGGACCATGGCGGCCACCCCCGCGTCGATCGAATCGAAGACGCCGGCGCCGACGCCGCCCATCAAGGCGGCTCCCAGCCCCGTGGACTCGCTCACCTGCAGTGTCTCAACGGGCCGGCCGTAGACGTCTGCCTGGATCTGGTTCCAGAGGCGGGAACGCGTGGCGCCGCCGCCGATCCGCAGGCAGTCGACCTCGATGCCGGCCGTACGCCACTGCTCGAGCATATCGCGGATCTCCAGCACGACCCCTTCCATGACGGCGCGCGCCAGTTCGGCGCGACCATGGGCGAAGGACAGCCCGACGAACGCGGCACGCGCCTGGGCGTTCCAACGCGGCGTGGCCGCCGTGGCGAGGTACGGCAGGAACAGCAGTCCCTGGCTTCCCACCGGGGCCGTCCCAGCCAGCTCGTCCAGCTGCTGATAGGCGTCTGGCCCCCCAGCCGTTGCCAGCTCTTTCTCCCGCGTGGCGATGACGTCGCGAAACCACCGCAGCGAGGCGGCTGCCGCGTTGGACAGGCCTTCCACTTCCCACATTCCGGGCACGACGTGATGGGTGATCATCATGCCGCCGAACCCCGCCAGCGGCCGCTCGGTGGCGACAATCGCCAGCCCCGCCGTCCCCAGCGTGACGGTGGCCAGACCCGGCTTGACCGCCCCCATGCCCAGCACACTGCAGTTCTGGTCGCCAGCGCCGAGACACAGTGGGGTGCCGGGCGCAAACCCCGTCCGGTCGGCGACAGCGCGGCTGATCGTGCCCACCTGCGTGCCCGGCGGTGTGGGGCGGCCGAACAGCGCGGGATCGAGCTCCAGCCGCTCGAGCAGCCGCCGATTCCAGGTCGCGCGATGGACGTCCCACACGCCGTAGAACACGGCGCAGCACAGGTCGGTGTAATAGTCGTCCGCGCCGAAGGCGCGCAGCACGAGGTCCTGGTTCTGTACGATGCGCGCGGTCCTGGCCAGCAGCTGCGGCTCGTGCTTCCGCATCCAGAGCAGCTTCGTGATGATCCAGGTGGTGCCGAGCGGCAGTCCGTTCTGAGCGTAGTACTCGTCGGCCGAGATCAATTCGCGGAGCGCTTCCACTTCCTCTGCCGTGCGGGCATCCTGCCAGGAGAACATCGGCCGGACCGGCACGCCGTCCGCGGTCACCGGACAGGCGACCGACCGCTGCGCGGAGAAGCCGATGGACGCGATTTCGCGCGGGTCGATGCCGGCCGTGGCGATCGCCGCCCGGCAGGCCTCCATCGTCCGCGCTGTGAGCAGCTCCGGATCCTGCTCCACCCAGCCGGGGCGCGGATAGGTGGCGCCATAGTCGCAGTAGTGCCCGGCCACCGCCGTGCCATCCAGGTCGAAGATCATGCACCGCGCGCCAGTCGTCCCCACGTCGACACCCGCGAGATAGTGCGTCATATTCTCTCTTTCTTGGCGCTCTGCGCCGGCCCCCTTCGCATCGTTCGCGCAGTTACTGACATTCTCTTCACCCCCTCACTCTGCCCTCTCCTCCGCGGGGGCAAGGGGACACCGGATAGTCCTTTATCGAATGAAGCGCAGCCGCTGGGAGGATGTGACTAGCCGGGCAGCAGCCCTGCCTGCCGGAGCAGGGGCAGGGAATCGACGATCTCAGGGGCGGCCCGCGTTCCGATGCGATCGGCGCCCACACGGAGAAAGACCAGCGCGTTCTGCGGGCGCGGGAACTTGACGCCGGCCACCTTGAGTCGCACGGGGGTGCCGCGCACGGCGTCGCGCATGACCAGGAACTGCTGGAGGCTGGGGCCTTCGAACTGGCCGGTGGAGGTCTTGACGAAGTCGATTCCCGCCTCGGCCACCAGCTGGCTGCCCGTGGCGATCTCCGCGTCGGTCAGGTAACAGACTTCCAGGATGCACTTCGTGACCGCCTCCCCGGCCGCGGACTTGAACAGTCGCAGCTCCTCGGCCACCGCCGCGTACTGGCCGCTCTTGAGCGCACCGATGTTCATCACCATGTCGACTGCCGTGCAGCCGCGGCGGACTGCATCTTCCACCTCGAAGGCCTTGACGGTGGCCGGAGCCGAGCCGAAGGGGAACGCGATCCCCGTACCGATCTCCACGCCATCCATGCTGGCCAGTTCGTCCCGCACCAGCGGCGCCCAGTACGCGCTGCTCGCATAGAAGGCGGCAAACCCGTAACGGCGCGTCAAGGCACAGCCCTCGCGGATCTCGGACTCGGTCGTCTGCTTCGGCAGGATCGAGAAGTCGAGCGTCTTGGCCAGCGTGCGCGCGTCGAGCTGTGTCAAGTCAATCATGCACTGGTCTCCCTGCTATGGGGCACTGAACCACTCAATCAATTCGCGGGCGTGGACGCACCCGTCGGGCATGTCGAAGGGCCGCACGCTGCGCTGCACACACGCTGGCGGCCCGCCTGCGTCCCCCAGACAGTCCACCACCAACTCGGCCATGCTCAGGTCTTCGTTCTCGGTGTACCGGTTCGTCGTCGCCACGACGTGCATGCCGGCCGCGCGGGCGGCCACCGCCCCGATGTGCGAGTCCTCGAACACCACGCACTGGTCGGGCTGGACGCCGCATCGCTCCAGCGCCAGCAGGTAGATTGCCGGATCGGGTTTCTTGGCCTTGACCACGTCGCCGGCCAGCACGAACGCGAGCGGAATGCCGGCCAGCAGGCGGCCGGCGATGGCCTGCGCCGCCCGCTCGTTGGAGGTGGTGCAGATGCCGAGCGTCACGCCCAACGCGGCCGCCTCTGCCATGATCCGCCGCACTCCCGGACGCAGCGGCAGCGCGCCACTTTCGATCAGCTCCACGAAAACATCCGTCTTGCGCACATGGAGCCGCTGGATCAAGTCGGGCACCATGTCCGGCGCCACGTCGACGCCAAAACCCCGCGTGGCCAGATAGTGCTTCATCCGCTCCTTGCCACCACCGACCTGGAGCAGCTCGTGGTACTCCTCGACTCCCCACTCCACCGGGAAACCGAATTCCGCGAACGTGCGATTGAACGCCACGCGGTGGCCGTCACGCTCGGTGTCGACAATCACACCGTCCTGGTCAAACAAGAACGCTCGAATGCGGCTCACGTCACTCGCCTCCCCCACGCTCACGGTGCCTTGCCGGCACAGCCCAGCAGATCCATCCAGTAACTGACGCGCGCGATCACGGCCTGCTTGGCAGCGCTGTCGATCTTCCCCGGGTTGTACTCCCCCCGGTGCGCCGCAATGTACTCATACGTGGCGTCAATCGAGGCGTGCTTCAGGTCGGTCGACACGTTGAACTTCGCGCCGCCCAGCGCCACCAGCCGCCGCACCACTTCCGGTTTGAGCCCCGTGCCGCCGTGTACGATCAGCGGAGCCACGATCCCGCTGCCATTGACGATTTCCTGGATCCGCGCAAAACGCTCGAAGTCGATCTTCGGGTTCTCCGTCAGGTAGACACCGTGGGCGGTGCCAATGGCGGGTGCAAACAGGTCGACTCCCGTCCGCTCGACATACTCGCGGGACCGCGCCGGATCGCACAGCTCGGCCTCGTT
>DAISIS010000467.1:0-4652 GCA_036821925.1 Pirellulaceae bacterium | reverse complement strand
GGATGCTGGGCGCGAGCCCGCCCCCGGCTTCTTGACGCCCCGGACCGAAACTCGACAATAGAGCAGCCCCGAACCAGCATGGGGGGCGCAAGCGAAGGAGCAGATCGTGGCCACCTACAGCGTCATCCTGGCTGCCGCCGGCCAGAGCAGTCGCTTTCGCGACAAGAACTACAAAAAGCCGTTCGCCCCGCTGGCCGATCGCGCGGTCTGGCTCCATGCGGCCGAAAAGTTCATCAACCGCGACGACGTGAAACAGCTGCTGTTGATCATCAGTCCGGAGGACCGCGATACGTTCGACGCCAAGTTCGCCGCCAACGTGGCGATCCTCGGCATCCAGGTGGTGCCCGGAGGCAAGGAACGTACCGACTCGATTGCCAACGCGCTGGAACAGGTGCGGGCGGACGTCAATTGCGTGGCCGTGCACGACGCGGCCCGCCCCTGTCTGGCCACCGAGTGGATCGACAAGGTCTTTGCCGCTGCCGAGCGGACCGGCGCGGCCATTCTGGCGATCCCGGTCGCCGGGACCCTCAAACGCGTCGGCCGAGACCAGCAGGTGGTCGAGACCGTGGCGCGGGCCGACCTGTGGGAGGCCCAGACGCCGCAGGTCTTCCACCGCCAGTTGCTCCTGGACGCCTACGCCCGCCGCGGCCGGCAGTCGGCGACCGACGACGCGGAGCTGGTCGAGCGGCTCGGACACCCGGTCACCATCGTGCCCGGCTCGCCCGTGAATCTGAAGATCACCACCCGCGACGACCTGGCCTTCGCCGCCCAGGCGCTCAAAGCCCTGCCCAAGCCGAAGATCTTCGGCCCCGCTCACCCCTTTGCCGACGACGATCTGTGGCGCTGACCACTTGCACAGGAACCACTGCCGCGATGACCACCAGCCGGTTGCCGATCTACGACGAACTCAAATGGCGCGGCCTCCTCCACCAGGTGACTGACGAGGAGCGCCTCGCGCGGTGGCTCCACGAGGGGTCCCGCACGCTCTATCTGGGCGTGGACCCGACGGCCGACAGCCTGCACATCGGCCATTTCCTGCCCGTGATGACGCTGCGCCGCTTCCAGCGCGCTGGCCACCGCCCCATTCTGCTTGTCGGCGGTGCCACCGGCATGGTGGGCGACCCGAGCGGCAAGAGTGAAGAGCGGAACCTGCTGTCGGTCGACGCGCTGCGCGCGAACGTGGCGGGGATGGAGCGGCAGATGCGTCGCCTGCTGGATTTCGACGCCGCGTCCGGCTCGGCCCGGCTGGTAAACAACTACGATTGGATGTCCCGGTTCGGTTACCTGGAGTTTCTGCGGGATGTCGGCAAGAACTTCCCCGTCAACGTGATGCTGGCCAAGGACTCCGTCAAGAGCCGGCTGGAGCGGGTCGATGGCGGATTGAGCTACACCGAATTCAGCTACATGCTGCTGCAGGCCTACGATTTTCTGCACCTTTACGAACGCTACGGCTGCGAGCTGCAGGTGGGGGGCAGCGACCAGTGGGGCAACATCACGGCCGGGATCGATCTGGCGCGGCGCGTGCATGGCGTGCAGCTCTACGGGCTGACCCTGCCCCTGCTGACGAAGTCCGACGGGACCAAGATGGGCAAGACCGAGACGGGCGCCATCTGGTTGTCGGCCGACCGCACGAGCCCCTACGCTTTCTACCAGTACTGGATCAACGTGTCCGACGAAGATGCCGGGAAGTGCCTGCGGCTGCTCACCGAACTGGACCGCGCGGAGATCGAGTCGCTGGACGCCGCGCGGCAGGCGGAACCGCATCTGCGTCAGAGCCAGCGGCGACTGGCCGAGACGCTCACCCAGCTGATCCACGGCGACGCGGGGCTGGCCAAGGCGCAGCAGGCAACGCAGGTCTTTTTCGGCGCGGAATGCGGCGACCTCACCGATCGCGAGTTGCTGGAGATCTTCGCGGATGTGCCGAGCCAGGAGGTGCCGCGCGCACGCCTGGAAGGAGAAGGGCTCAGCTTGATCGAGGCGCTCGTGCTGGCCGGCCTCGCCAAGTCCAACGGTGAAGCGCGCCGCGCGATCGAACAGGGCGGGGCCTACGTGAACAACCGGCGGCGCATGGACCTGGCCACCCGGCTGACCGGCGCCGATCTGGCCGGCGGCAGCGTGGTCGTGCTGCGGTCGGGCAAGAAACGCTACGCGCTGTTGCGGTTTGCCGCGTGATGCTGGAGTGCGGAACTGATGCGCAGCCCACGCAAACGATGGCGGAAGGTTGCCGTGGCTGCCCTGGTCGTGGCCGGGTTGGCCGGCCTGGCAGTCGTGGCCCTGCGCGCGGCGCTGGACCGCGTGCCCGGTTTCTACGCGGCCGCCCTGGCGCTGCCGGCGGTGGAGCAGGCAGCCGCCGGGGAAGAGCTGGAACGGAACATCGTGGCGATCCACAACGAAGTGCGGGACCGCCACCGTTGGAGCGCGGTGTTCACCGAGGCACAAGTCAACGGCTGGCTGGCCGCCGACCTGCCCGAGAAGTTCCCCCACATGCTGCCGCCCGACCTGCACGACCCGCGTGTGGCCTTCAGACCCAATCAACTCCAGATCGCCTGCCAGTACGGCCGCCCCAGCGGCACCCGGGTGGTGAGCCTCACGCTCGAAGTGCAGCTGGGCGAAGAACCCAATACGCTGGCCGTCCGTATTCGCGGCGCGCGGGCGGGCTGGGTCCCGCTGCCGCTGCGGCCGCTCCTCGACCGCGTCACCGAAGCCGTCCAGTTCGGCGAACTGCCGATCCGCTGGGTCCAGTCGGCCGGTGATCCGGTCGCCTTGATTACGATCGCGGACCCGGACTCGGGCGACGGGGACGCTGGGGTCGGGGACCCTCGGGACGGGGCACCCCAGTTCGTCCTGGAGCACATCGAGATCCGGGCCGGACAGCTGCACCTGGCTGGCCGCGCCGGCGCACCCGATGCTGCACACCCGGCCCGCGCGTCCACCGGGCCCGATCGCTGACGCGCGATCAGCACGCGAGCACCAGAGGAGCGCGGCCCGGAGCACGGAGGTACAGGGGGCTCTATCCGGGCGCGGCGGGAACGTAACAGAACGTCCATCGCTGCGGCTGGTCCCCGGCGATCTCGAGCGCGATCTGTCCGTCGAGCCGGTTGCCGCGGACCCGCACGCGCCAAGCCGCGGACGACTGGGACTCCGTGCGATACGCCCCCGCATCCCAACGCGTCACGTGGCCGCGATCGCCAGACACCGGCCCTTCCAGTTCGAGGTAGTCCAGGCGGTGGTCCGCCAGACGCTCGGCGGCGATCCGCCGGCCTGGTGCGGGCTCTTCGGCCAGCGCCCACGTTGCCAGCACGCCCCTTGTTTCGAGCATCAGGTCCCAGTGGTCGGGGCGGGATGCATGCGGAGGCAGGTCGTGCCGGAGTATCACGTAGCGTCGGAGCATGACATCCGCTGATTCTACTGCGCCGTGACGGATGTGGCCTCCTCGGCGACAACGCCCTGCGGCGACAGCTGGCTGGTGACGACCACGCGGATCTTGTGTTCACCCACCTGGACGCCGGTCGCTTCCACGTGGAACGACGGAATCGTCTCGCCGGCCCGGACTTCCAGGATCGGACTGACCTGGACCAGACGCCCGTCGGCGCTGACGTTGCGGCGCGCGACGGGGCCGCTGAGCCGGTCAAACCGCAGTCCGGCCGGAAATTCGATTCGGAGCACGACGTTCTGATCGGCCACCGAACGTGCGTTGCGGATGCGGATCTCGTAGTCGGTGGCCTCGCCGATGCGGATCGGGTCGCCCAACTCCGAAATGTCGACGGTCAGTTGGCCGGTCGGAGTGGGGACCTGCGCCGGCGGGCGGTCCGGGGCGGGGCCCGGGGCACCCGGCAGGATCCGGATCGAAGCCTCGGCCGACTGCGCCAGCCCTCCGTCCGCGGCGACCGTGACGCGCGTCACCACGTTGTCGCCCGGCCGGGCACAGACGCACAAGACGTCGCGCCGTGCCGTCTCGCTGGGCATCAGTTGCGGAATCACCCACACCAGATGGCCGGACGCAGCCAGTTCTGTCGGGTCCACCCCCTCGGTCGACTCCTTCGGCTCGAGTTCCCCGGAATCGTAGGTATCGGTGATGCGGACGTTGGTCAGCGGCACGTTGCCCGTGTTGGTGACCCGGGTGGAGAACTGCACACGCTGGCCCACGGAGGCTTCCTGGGGCCCGGTCTTCACCACGGCCAGCCGCGGCTGGGGCACCACCGCCGGCGCGGCGACCGTCAGGCACACCTGCTGCTGCGCGTATTGGCCGCCCGGCGCAGCCGCGTCCAGGAGGTGGCAAATCTGCCCTCGACCGCGCACGACGAAGCCCACGGCGAACTGTTCGGTCTGGCCCGGCTCGAGCCGGCCAATCACTTTCTGGATCGGGCTGGGCAGTCCTTCCGCATGTTCCAGGTTGCTGTCGAACCGATCCGTGACCGTGACGTTGTCCAACGGCTGGCTGCCGGTGTTGGTCACCTCGATGCGGAACTGAACGCGTTCGCCGACGGTGGCTGTCGACGGGCCGCTGACGTTGAGTCGCAGCGAGGGCTGAGTGATCTCGGTGTCCACGGATGCGTTCGCCTCCAGCCCGTCGGCGCTGGCAGCCTGGAAGGCGTACCGCAGCGATCCGCCCGCCGCCGCCCGCACGGTGATCTCGATCACCTGGGTGTTCT
>DAISIS010000466.1:0-4653 GCA_036821925.1 Pirellulaceae bacterium | reverse complement strand
ACAGAGCTGTGGTCGGCCGCGCAGGTGGTCAAAGACCAGCCGCAGCAGGCGGAGGTCGACCTGTCGCACTATGCTGGCCAATCTGTTCAACTAATCCTGCGTGTCCACCCGCGTGGCAACAACGCAGGCGACTGGTCGCAATGGTTGCGGCCGGTGATTGTGACCGAGCCGGGAGACTGAGAACAACTGCTGTTTCTAACGGTCGAGGAGACATCGATGAAGATCACTACGGAACTGTTCGTCGTCATGACCCTGCTGGGCGGCAGCGTGGCCGCGGCCACGCCCCCCGTGGAAACCGTCAAGCCGGACGGCACTCCCAATCGGGCCGCCTGGATGGCGCAAGGCAGTTTCGGCGTGATGACCCACTACCTGGTCGCGCCTCAGGGTAACACGCCCGCCGAGAAGACCGCTGATCTGAACCGCATTGTGGACGCCTTCGATGTGGACGGGTACGTGCAGCAGCTGGCAGCCACCGGTGCGGACTGGCTGATCTTCACACTCGGGCAAGGCACCGGGTATCTGTCGAGCCGGCACGAACTGATTGACCAGCTGGAGCCGGGGTACACGCCGCGCCGCGATCTGATCCCGGAGATTGGCCGGAAGGTGCACGAGCGGGGCCTGCGGATGATCATCTACACGCCCGGCGCCCACACAGCCGCAGATCCGACCGTGAAACGCCTGCTGGGACTGGGCACCGACGGCTACGCCGAGCGGCACAACCAGTTCATTCGCGACTACGCACTCAAGCTCGGTGCGTTCTGCGACGGCTGGTGGTTCGACAGCTGCGGCCCCCAGCCAGACGCCGCTTGGCACCAGGAAATGGATGCCTGCCGGGCCGGCAATCCGGCGGCGGTCGTCGCCTTCAGCGGCGCTGAATTCTGTGTGTCGGGCGGACAGCTCAAGCCGGTCTGCCCCCTGGAGGATTACCATGCCGGCGAGATCCACCTGCTGGAAGACGGTAAGATCCGCACCGATTTCATCTGGCCGCCCGGCGAAGGCATCGTCATCACCGCGGACGGCAAGCTGCGGAAGGCCGGCCAGGAGCCCGGTTATTACCTGCCCGACGCACAGTTCATCGACAACGTGCAATGGCATTGCTTGCTGCCGATCGACCTGACGTTCAATCCCGCCGTGCCGAATCAGTACTGCCATTACACCGACAAAGCACTCTTTCAGTTCGTACGCGCAGTCAAGTCCGTCGGCGGTGCGATCACCATCAACGTCCCGATCGAAATCGAAACCGGTCACATCCCGGGCGACTCCCACGCGCAGCTGGTGCGGCTGGGACAGCACTTGCAGGCGCAGAGCCACAACTGAGCGGCTCGCGCACGCCCCCTCACGGACCCGGCCGCCCCCTCACCGGCCCGGCCCGGCCGGCGCTGCGGCGCGTCACTGCGCCTGGTCGCGCTGATAGGTGAAGGGGACCCCGTGCTCGAGTTGCCGGTAGCGATCGCCGATCCCCTCGAGCTTGAGATTCGTACGGAACAGCTGCGGGGGGAGCGAGTTGTCGGGAAACAGATCGTAGTGACAGGGAATGGCCACCCGCACGTCGAGCAGTCGGGCCAGACGCGCGGCTTCCGCCGGGGACAGGTTCCGGAACGCACCGTTGATGACGGCCGCCAGCAGGTCGGGACGGTGCGGGGCGGCGGCGTCGGCGAGCAGGTCGTGATACGCCGTGTCCCCCGTCACATACAGGCTGGGGCCCCCCTCCACGCCGATGATGTAACCCACGTGCGTGAGGTCGTCCGCACCCAGCGGGATGGCGAACGTGGCGCGAATCCACAAGTCGTCGAGCTTGTGTATCTTGTTGGGCCACGTCATGACGATCTGCTCGGGCGGCACCCCCAGCTGCTGGAGTTTTTCCGCCGTCTCGGCAGGTGCCACGTACGGACCGCCGCCACCGGCGGCTCGGTAGCCCGCGAGCGTCTCGGGATCCAGATGATCCCCGTGGCTGTGCGTCATCGCGTACAGGTCCACGTCCACCAAGTCGGAGGGCTCGAGCGGTGGCGGCACCAGCCGATCCATGTCGAATCCGGCATCGTCCCCGATCGCTTTGCACGAATTGGAGAGATAGGGATCGACGACCGCCAACCGCCCCTGCGGGCTCTTGATCAGGAATCCGGATTGGCCGAGCCACCAGAGCGTCATGCTGCGCGGCGGCACGCGGTGGTTGGCGAGTTGGTCCCGGGTAATCGTCTGCATTGCTGGTTACCTCCACTAATCCGCTGGCGTTCAGGGATTCGGCGGGGAGGTGGCAATCAGCACCACCAGCGGCTCGGTGCCCGTGTTCTCAATCCCATGCTCGCACCAGGGCGCCAGATAGACGAAGTCCCCTTTGCTCACATCCCGCTGGTAGTGTGCGAACGTCATGCGGCCGCGCCCTTCCAGGATCATGTAGGTCTCTTCTGTTTCGTGCGAGCCGGGAGGCAGCGACGCGTGCGGCGGGACATAGAACAGCACCAGCGCAAGGTGCTTGGACGGCGCTTTCGGATTCACCGGATGCACCACGCGCACGCCGAGTCCGTGGCAGTTGGGATAGGCGACCGGCACACCGTCCTGCACGGTCAGAATGACCGGATCCGGCGGCGTCTCCGGCTTGGCAATGGTGGGTGGCCGCTCACCCGTGTACCCCTGGAACTGCGTGATCTTGGCCATGGCTTTCTGCTTCTCTCCACGAAACTAAGACTAAAACTAAAACTCCCGCGCGTAACCGGCTGTCCACCCGCCGTCCACGGCCAGCACCGCACCGTTGACGTAACTCGCCTCCGGCGCCGTCAGGTACAACACCGCGTAGGCAATCTCTTCGACCGTTCCGGGACGCCCCGGCGGCACGTGCGCCAGCAGTTGTTGCACCGACTGGCGAAACAGGCCGTCGTCGCCGTAAAACAACTTCTTCGTGCCTTCGGTCAGGATGGAACCGGGGGCGACCACGTTGGCCGTGATGCCGTCCATGCCCAGTTCGAGCGCCATGGCCTTGGTCAGGTTGACGACTCCGGCCTTGGCGGCGGCGAACGCGCATTGCAGCCGCAGCGGCACCAAGCCGACGACCGACGAGATGTTGACGATCCGCCCCCATTTCTGCGCCCGCATCGTGCCCGCGACGATGCGGCTGACGATGTACAGCCCCGTCAGGTCGATCCGCACGATGCGCTCCCATTCGTCCAGCGGAAACTGGTCGATCGGCACGCGGTGCTGCATCGTGTTCACCCCGGCATTGTTGATCAGAATGTCCAGGTGCCCCTGTTCGCCGACGATGCGGTCCACCACCCCTTGCACCTGCTGTTCATCGCAGACGTCCATGTCCACAGCGATCGAACCTGCCTTGCGGGCGGCTGACCGCCGCACCTCCGCGCCATCCACATCCGAGTAATAGACACGCGCGCCGTTGTCGGCCAGCAGGTCGGCAATAGCCTGGCCAATCCCGCGCGCTGCGCCAGTGACCAGGGCCACACGGTTTTGCAGATCGACTTTCATCGCGTCTCCGATGCCTCCGCTCCGGCAGTCAACAGGTGTCCCACAATCTGATCGATGGCGGCCGCCGGGCCGCAGTACGCCCAGGTCTGCGACGCGTCTTCCCCCCGGCTGCGCCCCGTGCCCCGGCCAATCGCCGGCACATGGTATTCCAGCTCGCTGAACCGCCCCAGACCGCTGTGGACGTTGCAGGCCTGGATCGCGTACCCGAAGTCCTGAGGGTCGCCCCACGGCACGTCGACGTATTCCCCCGAGGGATTGACGAAGATGTTGCGGACGATCAGAACACAACGCCCGTCGGCGCGCGGATAACGATAGCCGATACGCCCGCTGGCCGCCACGGCCCGGATCCCGATCTTGTGTTCGCCCGCCGCGCGCATCGCGTACCGGATCAGATGCGGCCCGACCACCAGATCCTCCGCGCTCACCTCGCCAAAGTACACCCGCGGCTGGCTGGCGCAGTACGTCGCGACCAGCAGATCGCCCCCGTGCGGCATCTGGATCAGGTTCCACAGCCCCACCGGTCCGAGCGACGGGTCACTGCTCAGGGCCAGCGACGACCGCAGCGTGTAGCCGGCGTACTGCACCTCGGCCAGCTCCGCCCACAGCGGCTCGTGCCGCAGCGGATTGGGGGCCGCAGAAATGGACTTAGTCAGCTCCAGGTCGACGCTGGACCCGGACCGCGACAGCTGGTGCGTCAACCGGCAGACCAGCCGCACGGCCTCCGCCTCCACGGTGACACGCCAGGCCCCCGGATCCAGCTGCCGCGGCTGGAAGTACACGCTGGTGTCCGGATAATTTGGAAAGAAGAAATCCACTTCAGGCGCCAGCCAGGTGCGGTCGCCCCCCGAGTTCTGCCACTGGTCGCCCGCATAAAACTCGGCGGCCGTGGCGGGCGCGTCGAGCGCCGGGTGCGTCCAGAACAGATTCTCCGCCGCCTGCGGCACGAACAGCCCCAGGACTCGACCTCCGTGCGGCAGCACCAGCACTTCACTGCCGTCTGGACTGACGTAGACATGCGGCGTCTTGCCCACACGTTTGAGCGTGTCGATGAGTGTTTGGTTCACGATCACCCCCGGTGCGTGCGTTGCCTGTGCGCTGTCAACTCTTGCTCAGCGAATTGCCGTAGGCCATTACGGCGGCCGCCACGAACAGGATGGCCAGCGCGACATACATCTGATG
>DAISIS010000465.1:0-4658 GCA_036821925.1 Pirellulaceae bacterium | reverse complement strand
TACTTGAGCTTGCGGATATACTTCACGATGTCGACGGTGAGAGCTGGCCTTCGGCCAGACGACACCTACCTCGGTACCGCACCCCTGGTGCAGGGTCGCCAACCTCGCAATCGCCGCGTTGCGGCTCGGGACGACTCAAGAAGTCAATAGACGTCGTCGTGTGTTCCAACGGTGAGCAGAAGAGCGGAGCAGTTCACGGTTCACGGCAAGCTTCATCCATGATCTGGGCCACCGTTGCGACGTGCGATTGACCGTTGGCATGTTCGGCGCGAGCAGCCCGTACGTCGTGAGCAAGCTCCGCGCGATTACGTGTGGCGATCCGACGGCGGAGGATCTCCAGCAGGGTTTCCTGCTCATCAACAGATAGTCTGTCCGCCGCGTCGACGATGTCGGCGAAAGTTGGCATCGATTGCTCCATGTCAAGGATCGTCTACCGAGACTGCGATACCGCAGGGTGAAGGTCGATGGTGCCAAGTGGCACTGATGAATTCTACCCAAGATCCTTCAAAGATGCCAGTTGTAAGGTTTTCCTCCGGGTTTGCAGCGACAAACCGGTGGCAGGGGATCGCGTCAGAAGACGCGTTTGTGAACTTGGAGCTGTTTGCTGGAGCAGATCATGCGTGGTTCGATGTTGCGATCGATGTAGGTCATGGCGTCGATCAGGCAGTCATGCCCGATGCTCACGCCCTGAAACACGAAGGCGTTCGAGCCGATCAGCACGCGCTGGCCGACCGTGACATGCCCGGACAGACGGGCTCCCGGATTGAGGAACGAGTGGCTGCCCACGACGCTGTCGTGGCCCACAGTGACGCTGTAGTTCACGATCACATGGTCGGCGATGGTCGCGCCGGCCGACACGACCGAATTGGCGGCCAGGTACACGCCCCGGCCGATGGTGGCGGTGTCCGACACATAGGCCGAAGGATGCACGACACTGCCAGGCACCAGCTGGAGGTCTTCCGCCAGCTGCAGCCATTCCCGCCGGACCCCTTGATCCCACATCGAGATGATGTAGCCTGCAGGTTCCGTGCTCCGGGCGACCCGCGCGCGCAGCTCCGGCAGGTGCAGTCGTGACGATCCGTCCGCGTCTTCGTCGTCCGGGACGGCCAGGAGCACCTGCGAGTACTCGTCGACCATGAACCTGCGTACCACTTCCGCAATTTCCAGTGCGGTGCTCTTTCCGCCGAATACGACCAGTGGCCTGGACATCGATCCCTGCTCCGTGGGCAGCGTGAAGGAGTGCTGTGAGGATTGCACACAGTATAGCCGACCGCGGCGTGCGCGTCTTGGCGGGGGGCGGAACGGCAGGCTGGGCTGACAGGATAAACGGGATGTACCGGGTGATCAAGCGAGTGCTGGACGTAGCGGGAGCGGGTTGTGCGCTGCTGGTGTGCGCGCCGCTGCTGGCCGCGATTGCCGGGGGGGTCTGGTGGACGATCGGCTGGCCGGTGTTGTTTCGGCAGGTCCGCCCCGGACTCCACGGGAAACCATTCCGGATGGTCAAGTTCCGCACCATGGCCGACACGCGTGACGCAGCGGGCAGCCTGCTGCCGGACGCGGAGCGTCTGACCCGGTTCGGCCAGTTTCTGCGGCGGCTGAGCCTGGACGAATTGCCCGAGTTCTGGAACGTGCTCAGGGGCGATATGAGTCTGGTGGGGCCGCGGCCGCTGCTGATGCAGTACCTGGCGCGATACACGCCGGAGCAGGCGCGGCGGCATGACGTCAAGCCGGGGCTGACGGGCTGGGCGCAGATCAACGGCCGCAACGCGATCAGCTGGGAGAAGAAGTTCGAGTTGGATCTGTGGTATGTCGATCACCGGAGCCTGGCCCTGGATCTGAAGATCCTGCTGCTGACCATCTGGAAGACGCTCCGGCGCGAGGGCATCTCGGCATCGGCCCACGCCACAATGCCCGAGTTCCTGGGGTCGGACGATAAGCGAGAATAAGCGGTGGGTGCACAGCCGAAGGTCTATGTGTTGGGTTGTGGCGGGCACGCGAAGGTGGTCGTCCAGACGCTCCGCGCGCTCGACTTCGAAATCGCCGCCGTGTTTGACGACGACGGCCGGAAATGGGGCAAAGCGGTGATGGGTATCCCGGTCAACGGGCCCATTCCACGGGTCGTCGAGCACCCGCGTCTGCCCACCGTGATCGCCGTGGGGGACAATGCGGTGCGGGAGTCGGTGGCGGCGCAGTTCCAGCTGGATTGGCTCACGCTGGTGCACCCGCGCGCGTATGTCGATCCGTCGGTGGAACTGGGGCCCGGCACGGTGGTGTTCGCTGGCGCGGTGGTGCAGGCCGATACCCGGATCGGCGCTCACGTGATCATCAATACGTCGGCCTCGGTGGATCATGACTGCACGGTCGGCAGCTGGACGCACGTGGCGCCGGGCGCCAGACTGGCCGGGGGTGTGACCATCGGCGACGGAACGTTGCTGGGCATCGGGTCGGTCGTGCTCCCCGAGCGCCGCGTCGGCCTCCGCACCACTGTGGGATCGGGGGCCGTGGTCACGCGCGACCTGCCTTCCGGCGTGACGGCGGTCGGCGTGCCGGCGCGGATCGTCCGCGAGGCCTGAATCCTGACCTGTGTGTGAACTGCGTGCTGGAACTGCCCGCCCGCCCTGGAGTGTGGCAGCGTGTCCGGAATGCAGGGAATGAACTGAGAAGAGTGACCATGGAATCGAGCAAGCCGGGATCCGGCAAGGCGCAGCGCGTCTACTTATCACCACCGCACATGTCGGAGCGCGAGCGGGCGTTGCTGCTCGATGCGTTCGACTCGAACTGGGTGGCGCCTCTGGGGCCGCATGTGGATGCGTTCGAGCGGGAGTTCGCCGAGCAGATCGGCGTGCGGCATGCCGTGGCGCTGTCGAGTGGCACGGCGGCGATCCACATTGCCCTACAGCTGCTGGAGGTGCAGGCGGGCGACGAAGTGATCACGTCGTCGCTGACGTTTGCCGCAACGGCCAATGCCATCACCTACCTGCGGGCGGTGCCCGTGTTTGTCGACAGCGAACCGCAGAGTTGGAACATGGACCCGCAGCTGCTGGCCGAGGCGGTCGACGCGGGAGCAGCACGCGGACGGCGGCCGAAGGCCGTGGTGGTGGTGGACATTTACGGCCAGTGCGCCGACTACGCAGCGCTGGGCGACGTGTGCCGCGCAGCGGACGTTCCGCTGGTGGAAGATGCCGCCGAGGCGCTCGGCGCGCAGTACCAGGGCCGCCCGGCCGGGACGTTTGGCGTGTTCGGCTGCTTTTCGTTCAACGGCAACAAGATCATCACGACCAGCGGCGGCGGGATGCTGGTGACGGCCGATGAACAGGCCGCGCGCCGAGCCCGGTTCCTGGCCACCCAGGCCCGGGATCCGGCGCCGCACTACGAGCACTCGCAGATCGGCTACAACTACCGGATGAGCAATCTGCTCGCCGCCGTCGGACGCGGGCAACTGTCAGTGCTTGAAAGCCGTGTGGCCAGGCGGCGGGAGAACTTCGAGTTCTACCGGCAGGCGCTGGGCCAGCTGCCCGGCATCTCGTTCATGCCGGAACCGGCCAGCTGCCGGTCCACGCGGTGGCTGACCTGCATCGTCGTGGACCCGGCCAGGTTCGGCGCGACACGCGAGGATATCCGGCTGGCGCTGGAGGCCGAGAACATCGAGGCCCGCCCGGTCTGGAAGCCCATGCACCTGCAGCCCGTGTTTCGCGACTGCCGATGCTATGGCGGAGCGGTGTCGGCGCATCTGTTCGACAACGGCCTGTGCCTGCCGAGCGGGTCGAGTCTGAGCGCCACGGATCGCGCGCGAGTCGTGGACGTCATCCGGAAGGTTGGCAGGGACGCATAGCAAAAAAAACAAAACATTCCGGGAATCCGGCGCATCCTGCGCCACCATCGGGGAGGCAGGATGGACGGGCGGAACCGGGCCAAGTGAGGGAGGGTTCGCAGCGTGATCAACCTGGCATGTGTGGTAGGTGCGCGTCCGAACTTTATGAAGATGGCACCCTTGTTGCGGGCTTTGGAGAAGCACCCGGGCTGTACGGCGACGTTGATCCATACGGGCCAGCACTACGACAGCCAGCTGTCGGACGTGTTCTTCCAGGACCTCGGCATGCGGCGGCCCGATATCCATCTGGAGGTCGGGTCCGGAAAACACGGTGCGCAGACGGCCCGCGTGCTGGAGAAGATGGAAGAGGTGCTCGAACACGGTCCGGAGGGCGGCGGCCGCTATGACCGGCTGGTGGTCGTGGGCGACGTCAACTCCACGATGGCGGCCACCCTGGCGGCGGTCAAGTTGGGGGTGCCGGTCGCGCATGTCGAAGCGGGGCTCCGCAGCTTCGATCGCACGATGCCGGAGGAGATCAACCGGATCGTGACCGATTCGCTCAGTGACATGCTGCTGGTGTCGGAGCCGGCCGGGGTCGAGAACTTGCGGCGTGAAGGGCACGCCAACGGCGACGTACACCTGGTCGGGAACATCATGATCGACACGCTGATGTTGCAGCTGCCGGCGGCCCGCCAGCTGGACGTGCTGGCGCGGCTGGACCTGCAGCCGGGTGCCTATGGCGTCGTCACACTGCATCGGCCGTCGAACGTGGATCAGATCGAGACGCTGGGGCCGTTGGTGGACGTGCTGGTCGAGATCTCGCGCCAACTCAAGCTCGTTTTTCCGG
>DAISIS010000464.1:0-4682 GCA_036821925.1 Pirellulaceae bacterium | reverse complement strand
TCACGATCATCACGAACGACGCGCCCGGCAGGGCTTTGGCGTTGTACAACCACAGGGAGAAGGCCGTATAGCCGCCCCAATCCTGCGGGACCTTCTTCAGCGACACGCCGCTGGTCTTGTTCATCCGCTCCCAGCGGCCGCAGGCCTTTCCGTCTCGCGCCAGCTTTGGATCCAACACCAGGCCCGACACGTTCTTGGTGGTATCAAAACTCTCCACGATCAGGCCGGGCGCCGCGGACTCGGACGCGTCCACCGCGGCGTCGGCCCAGAAACCAAAGATTACGGACAAAGACGCACTCAGGAGTCTGAAATTCATGGCAAGACGCTCGAAGGAGGCGGCGGGGCAGGGGAGGGCACAGTTTGGTGAAGTCAGGCTGGGGCCGCGTTTCCACGACCACGGCGGCCTGATCTACGGAGAGCGCGAGGAACTGGCCCCCGGCTTTCATCCCTGCACTATAATCCCCCCCAGCACCCGGAGCAAGCATGCCAGCCCACCACGCACAAACACGCTCCCTGGATCCCAGCGCCCTTACGGCTGGACCAGCGACGTCAGTCTCGCGCGCAACTGCCGCAACTGCTCCTCTTGCTGGTCGCTGTAGTGGCCGCGGCGCTGCGCGTAAAGATCCATCCACACCACCAGCCGCTCGAGGCTCGCGCGGTCCAGGAAGAGCCCTTCATGTCCCTGGGGATCTCGAAGCAGGGCCAGCAGTTTGCTCTGGCGCGCGGCACAGTCGCCGACCAGCGACCGATCGCGTTCAAAGGCCAAACGGTAGAGGTCCTTTTCGCCGTAAGCCAATAGCGTGTCATACGACCTGGTTTCGGTGAGATCGAACGCCGCGGCGCGCGCGTTTGTGCCTCCCGGACGATGGCAGCTTACGCAGTGCTTGTTGAGCACGGGCTGCACGAGTTGATCGTAGCGCATGGGCCAGGAGCCGGCAGGGCCGGGTGTGAGGCGCGACGGTGGCCGCTGTGCGGCCAAGGGAAATCGAGCGGCGCTGGTGGGAGCCGAGTCGCGCGACTCGTGGCATCCGATACAGGCCACCGTCCGGTCGGGCATGACGTAGGTCAGGCTGCGCATCGTCTGTACGGCCATTCCCTCCGCGTCCACCGCCTGAAACAACACCGACATGCCGCTGGGCGCGCGGAAGAAAGCCGAACCATCGGGCTCAACCGGCGCTGTTCCCAACAGGAACTTGGCCGGGTCTTCGCGCGACACGCCCACGACGGGCTTGTTCATGTGCGGCTGCACCTTCGGCGCCACGCCGATGACACGAATCGCCTTGACCGATCCGCGCTCCACCCCAGCTAGCCCCTGATACACATCCTGCAACAGGAATGTCCCCTCGGAAGCTTCGGCCGACGCCAGGGAGCCGCCGTAGATGGGCGGCTTCGCACGAGGCCGCAGCGGAAGCGGGTTGCACGACGAGATCGCCGCATCGCGATGCAACAGGTTCAGGTTCCCGAAAACGTCGTAGAGATACAGGCCCATGGCGTTGACGGGATTCTTGTCATTGTCTTCCACGCGCGCGTGCGGCGGCAGACGGCGGTCGCTCCACCCCACCAGGTAATGCTCCTCGGAAAGCGGACACGGGCAAGCGTAGTAAGAATCCACGTTCGCCTCGGTCTCGGGGAAGGGCACTTCCGGCGTCAGACGCACCAGCGGTTCCTCCCCCTCGCTGCCGCGCGTGCGGTCCAGCAACCCCAGAGATCCGCCGAGGATCGCGTGATGGGCCGAGGCGGTGAATACCAGTTTGCACGAATTGGGGATCGGCACCGCCTCCGCAACCACCTGGGGACGCACCGTGTAGTTGCCGTACACGAGTTGCGGATTCGTGCCGTCGGGGTTCGTGGACCACAGGCTGAAGAAATGCCCGTTGAAACGGTCGATGTAATCCCAGCGCGTGTACAGAATCCGTCCGTCGTGGGCCACGGCCGGCGTCCATTCGAAGTTCTCGAAGGCCGACAGGGGCCGCAGGTTTCGCCCCTGGGCGTCCATCGCGTGCAGCGTGAACACGGGCACCGGCCGATAGTCGTTCCCGCCGCAGCGAACGTAGCTGTCGGGCAGATCCCCGGTGGTTGTGGCGCGCGTGTTGAAGTCGCTGCATTGCAGGAACTGTCCTTTGCGCGTCGAAAGGAAGACAATCTCGCCGCTGGGCAGATAGCGGCCGTCGAAGTCGTCGTACTTGCCATGCGTCAGACGCCGCCGGCCGGTCCCGTCGACGTTCATCTCGTACAGATGATAGAAGGCCTCCTCCGGCACTTGAGCCTTCGACGCCTTGTCCTTCAAGTCGGGCACCTCCGCGAAATACCGGCAGTAGGCGAAGAGGACCTTCCGACCGTCGTACGAGAGTTCGGGCCGCAAGAAGCTCCCTTCAGGCATGCCGGTCGTCAGACAGCGGAGTCGAGGCTCTGCGCTCTTGATCCCTTCCAGAAGGAAGATTCCGCCCCCCGGCCGCGACCACCAGCCATAGAACTGGTCGGACATGTGCGGGAACCGGCCCGGCGCGGCCTTGCAGAACAACAGGGTGTCGAAATCCAACAACGGATTGCGCAGCGCCAGCCGGCGCACGGCCCAACGTGCGTCGAGATACAACTGCCGTTGTGATTCCTGCGCGGCGTCAGCGGCCAACGCCTTCAGACGCCGGCGGCATTCAGCCAACGCGGCCATGTCGGCGTCGACCGCCACCCCCAGCGTACGCAGGTGCTCGGCCAACTGCAGTCCGCGGTCAATCGCCTTGGCGGTAGCGAACTCCACAACGGCCGGGGCCACAGGCGCTTGAGGGTGGCAGACAGACCAACTGCTCGTGCTGCTCTGGCTGGCCAGCCGGCCCAAGGCGATGTTCTGCTTGCCGCCCGGGGCGTAGATCTCGACTTCGTCCAGGTGAAAATAGCTCTTGCCCGGCAGTTGCAGGCGCACGTAGCGCGCCTGGGCTCCCTGCAGAGGAACGTCGAGCGGCTTCTGGTCCGTGAATCCGTAGAAGACGGCGCCGTTGTGTTGGTAGACGGGCCGAAACTCCTGCCCGTCGTCGGACAGCAGAACCAGGATGCGCGCCGTTCGCGCGGCGGTGGCATCGCAGCGGTTGTAGAGCACGATCCGCCCCAGGCCCAGCGACTGTCCCAAGTCAACTTGCCACCAGGGGCGGTCTTCGTTCTGGGTGTGAAAGCCCCACTTGCCATCCTTGTGGCCATCCACGCCGCCGCGCGCGTCTTCCTGCGGCGCGATGCTCTTGGACCGCGAAGGCGCCGGGCGCGGATGTTCGCGGAGCTCGTTCTGCTTGAGAAAATCGGCCTCGATTTGCGCAGGCGTGATGATCGCCTCCGCCGCTGTGCCCATTCGAGCCGGACCCCAACCCGCCAGCGCAACCGTGAGGGCAACAGCAAGGAATCCCTTCATGGCGATCTTCTCCCGCAAAAGCCACGCGGCCTAACCGTCCCGCCTATGATAACCGGTGGCCACGCCCGGCAGCAACCGGCGTCGGGCCGGGATCGTCCGATCGGCGATGAGCGCGCGGAGAAGGTGGATGGCGCAAGGCCCGGCGATTGTCCCTTGGAAAATCGCTGCAACCGGGGCGCCCCTCGGGGCATTGGCTATGCAGGACCCAATAGAGCGCAGCCATCGACAACCGACCCGATTCGCAGGGGGCCCTGGATTCGGCCGGGAAAAGGCGCGGATCTGGGTCGTGTCGCGTCAGGGAGCGGCGCGTCTGGGCTCGCCGGAGCCCCGGCCCGAGGTGTCCTGTTGCTCGAACACGTGCGACAGGACCTCCATCGACCGCGTCTGATTGTCCGCGGCGATCTGGGAGATCGTCTGGGCGGAATCACGCACCTCGATGCCGTGCGACTTGAGGTGCTCCGTCACGGCCAGCGGCGTACTCTGGGCCACTTGCGCCACGAGGGTCAACGGCGCCTTTTCCAAGGCGCTGGACATGGCCATGAACGGAGGGCGGCGGTTCGGTCCGCCAGCCGGCAAGAAGGACAACAGCCCCAAGACCAGAAAGATGGCCATGATGGCCAGCCCGGCCGGTTTGCGGAAGTATCCCAGGAAGGGCCGCCAATTGACCACCAGGTGTGCGATTGCCCCGATGACCAGCAGCCATCCCAGCCACTCGTGCGCCAGCTTGACCAGGCCCACGTTCAGATGAAAGAACATCAAGATCCCGCTCAGCCCCACCACGGCAAAGGACCCGATCGTCACGGGACCGGCCCAACTCTTCAATCGCAACGCCCCTTTCATGATCTCTCCCTATGGTGCTTGATCGGGCCGGGCCGTAATGCGCGCCCCCCGTCATGGACGCAAGCGATGTCGGCGCGGTGGTCAGCGCGGGTCCATGCGTGCCCATATCTATAGTTACGGAAACCGGGGCCACGCCGCCACCCGAAATCCGCGTGCAGAGCCGGACGACCGCGGGGCTACGCGGAGCATTCCGTGGCTGTGGCAACGCAACGATGCAACGCCTGACACCGTGTGCCGTTCGAGCCAAGACCAGACGTCACGTCGCAATCCGTTTCCCATCAAGAACATGTGAAGCGATCCGTGACCGCAAGTCGCTTAACTCCAGTGGACGGGTTATTGCATCCGTTCAGGGGGCATGGTTGGCAGACCGACGGGGCGCAGGGACCGGAGCACGGTCTGCGCTGCGACACCGCAATCCGCGATTCGTCTCGGTGACCTGTGGTTCCTC
>DAISIS010000463.1:0-4694 GCA_036821925.1 Pirellulaceae bacterium | reverse complement strand
ACCCCCTGACTGGCCGAACAGCCTCCATGGCACGACACATGGACCAACTCGCGATCCTCGCGCATGACCTTCTCCAACCGGGCGGACAAGAGCGCCGTGAGCTGGGTGTCGCTCTCGCGCAGCACTCGCTCCAGCCGCTCACATTCCGACCGCGTGGCCGCGTTCTCCTGACGCAGCTGGGCCACCGTCGCCCGGAGCCGGTCGAGCTCGTCATTCCCCTGACCTCGCGACGGCATCTGGTCACTCATGACCCGCCTGCTTCCTCTGAGCGTGCCCCATACCCCTTCGCACTTACCTAGCTCACCCACCCATTTTAGTAACCTCTTATCTCGTTTTATATAGCCCTAGAGGGGCAGATGCCTGCACATAAGGGGTAATACATCACAGGGCCCTGCAGGGGGATGGTCGGCAGTGGCGGGTGATAGGATGGGCGTGGTTGGAAGCGGTCGTGGCTGGCGGAGGACCCCGGGTCGACCTCACCCGCGTGTTCAGGCGGACGGGTGGGGGACGACGCGCATCAGCAGGCAGTCGAGTTCCTCGTCCCAGCCGAGGATGGTGGCGGTTGTGTGCCAGTTGGACGCCTGCTGGGCCGGTGGTACGAGCGGGGCGGGCCACAGCAGACAGAGCTGTTCGTCTTGCGGACGATAGAGTGCAAACAACCAGGTGCCGGCTTCTGCGGGCATGTGAGGCGGCGGTTCGGCTCGCGGGCCGGCGACGTCGATGCAGAGGGAGAACACCTGATCGCGAACGGCCGCCAGGACTGTCTGCAGTCGCTTTGGATCACGGCGCGATCGCTGCACCTGTCCGATCACTTCCGCGAACCAGGCATCTTCCTCGGCGCCGGCAGCGGCGTATGGTTCGTCGGTTCCGGCGGCGTCGGAGGAGCGTGCCGCCGCCGGCAGCAGCCCGGACGGCACGACGGTGACGGGGAACAGCTGGACCCAATCGGGCCAGCGCGGGATTGCGATCCGGACTGTTCCCAACCAACTCAGTTCATTCTCTTTCAGCTTCAGCGATACGGGTGCATGATGCGGGATCGGACAGGCGAATTCGAAGGCCTGCGGTTGCCCCATGCGCAGCAGTCCGGCGGGGGCCAGCGGGACGTGCGTCGCGAACACCTCGTGGCGATGGGTTGTCTTGTTGCTGCCCGAACCTGACACGCACTTTTCGACGCACGAGAGCGACCATTGAATGCCATCTGTGGTCACATTGCGTCGCGGTGTGCACCGCAGCCGGCCATTGATCGTGGCTCCCGCCGCCAGCTGCACCGGTTCGACGGTACACTCCACCGGGCCCAACAGGCGGCGTGGCAGAAATACGCGGCAGAACCAGTAGCCTGCCGCCGCGAGGCCGAGGATCGGCAGGATGAACAGCAACCACACGCCGAAGATCGCGCCCAACACGAGCAGCAGACTGGCGCCGACGATCCACCCGATCCACGCCGCCGTCGAGGACTGTACGGGCAAGCCCGACGGTGCTTCAGTCGGCGTGACCGCCGCCACGACCGGGAACTCGACCTGCGTCTTCGGATCGGACGACCAGGGCACCTTGGCACGCGCGACGACGAAGTGGCTGACATTGAGCAGGGTGCCGTAGTAGGTGGGCGGCCACGCTGCGCTGCGGAGCGTGAACGGGTAACGGTATGCGCCACCGGCTTCCCACGTTCCCTGGAACAGGACGCGCGTGTCGACGTCCCCCTTCTCGACATTGCCCCGCCCGTGGGTCGTCCAACAGGTGGAGACGACCAGACCGGCGCAATTCACGGACCCGGTCGCGGTGACATGCACCGTTCCCGAGATGCTGTCTCCGCCGGTGCGCGGTGTGCTGGGGTCATCAAGTTCGATCTTCAGCGTGCAGGTGGCCATGTGGCGCGATCCGTGGCCAGTTGCTGGAACTGGAAATACAGGTAGCGTTCGATCTGGCGGATATCGGCGCCAAACCGCCGGCGTAATTCTATCGCTTGCGGGAGGTCGACGCGAGGCACCGGCGCGTCGCCCGCGCGACTCGCTTCAATCCGCCGATTGAGGATGTCTGCCAGGCGCTCGGGTGACTGGTCTGCAGCGACCTCCACGGTGACGACCGTCAGGCCAGCGCGGCGCAGTGCCGGCGTCAGATCCTCGTGCGTGCCCAGCGCCAATGGGCCGCCCACCGCCAGCACCTGGCGTCGCTGCCACCAGCGGAGCCGCTGCGCCTCGTCGATCAGCACGGGGCGGGCCCGCGGGAGGGAAGGAGGCGGTCCGTCCTCCGGCAGATAGACATACGCGGCCTGGGGCAGCCGATGCGCCAGCGCCAACAGATGTGTCGTCTTGCCGTGCCCGCCAGGACCGATGAACTGCACCGCCGACGTCGGCTGGCGCAACAGTTCCAGCCATCGAGGCGTGTCCACAACCGCCAGCTCCGCCCGTTCCGCGGGCTGCAGTTCACCGAACGGGTTGCGGATCAGGTTGAGTTTCGCAAACGGTGACACCATCATGCTCCGACAGGTCCTCCCCAGGAACACACGCCAACGGGCAGACTGACCGGCGTAGTTCTGCAGCGCGCAATTGTAGTCGGGCGTGTGCCCCGGGACATCGCCGTGGCCACGGGCCGCCCCGGATCGGCCCCGGGGCGGGCAGGCGGCCGGTAGTCCGAGCGCCCCCACGCCCCCTGCCAACGCAGCCGGTCGGCGAATAAGATTGAACGTCAGATGTTCACTCCTTCCTTCACGGCACACCGCCCCGCATCTGGCACACTCCAGCCATGCTGACTGACAATATCCTGGATCTGATTGGCAATACCCCGCTCATCCAGCTCAAAGGCGAACGGATCTTCGCCAAGGCCGAGTTCCTCAATCCGGGCGGCAGCGTCAAAGACCGTGTCGCACTTGCCATGTTGGAGGGGGCCGAGCGGGACGGGCGTCTGGCACCGGATTCCATCATCTGTGAACCGACGAGCGGGAACACGGGGATCGGCATCGCCCTGGTCGGGCGTCTCAAGGGCTATCGCGTCCGCATCGTCATGCCGGAGGGGATGAGCGACGAGCGGAAAGCGATCATTCGCGCGTTCGGAGCGGAACTGATCCTCACCCCGGACGCGGAAGGTGTGGAAGGCGCGGTCCGCCGCGCGCGGGAGATCGCCCGCAGCGATCCCCACGTGTTCGTGCCGCAGCAGTTTGAAAACCCCGACAACCCGCGCTGCCACTATGAAGAGACCGCACACGAACTGTGGCGGCAGATCCGCGGGGAAGTCGACTGCTTTGTGGCCGGCGTGGGCAGCGGCGGCACGCTCCAGGGCGTCGGCACGTTCCTGAAGGAGCACAAGCCGGGCGTGAAGATCGTGGCCGTCGAACCGAAGAACGTCTCCGCTCTGCTGGGCCATGAACCGGGATTGCACCAGATCCAGGGCATCGGAGACGGTTTTGTGCCGGCCGTGCTCGACACATCCATTGTGGACGAAGTGATCGAGGTGACCGACGACGACGCGATCAACGAGACCCGGCAGCTCAGCCGTGACCTGGGGCTGCTGGTGGGGATTTCCGCCGGCGCCAACGTCTGGGCGGCCAGACAGCTGGCTGCCCGGATCGACGGCAACATCGCCACGATCCTGCCGGACCGCGCCGAGCGGTACTTCAGCACCGCCCTGCTGTAGAGACGCCTTACAGCAGCGCCTCCAGCGCACGGTCGATCTCCTCCGCCGTCGTCGCTTCACCGCCCGAGAAGACGCGCTGCAGGTGGCCCTCGCGGTCGTATAACTTCACGCACGGTACGGCATCGAGGTCGAACAGCTCGAACGCCTTCGACCCCACGCCGTAACGGCTGTGGTAGTTCTCGAACGTCGCCTGCTGCCGGGCCAGGAAGGCGCGCACCGCATCAGCATCCTCCGGCTCGTCCAGGCTCACCGAGATGACGACCAGCCCGCGATCAGCCAGACGCCGGTGCAGTTCGACCGTGTGCGGAAAGGCGGCGACGCACGGCGCGCACCAGGTGGCCCAGAAGTCCACCAGCACGACCTGGCCTCGATGCCCGGCCAACACGGCCGCATACTGCTCGGCATCGATCGGCTCGAGCGTCACATTGACCGGTTCCTGCGCCGGCACGGCTGGCAGCGCATCGGGCGGCGGGGCCGCTTCGCGGCAGCCGCCCGCCCCCCAGACACCCAGGACGACCGCAGCTGTCCATGCAGCGGCCGCACGATACCCCACCGATCGAACCATCGTCGAGCACCTCAAATCTTAAACAACACGGATCGGCAATCCTTTCGGGAAGCCGGCCAAGGTTAGGGCAATGATTCGCGGCGCGGCGATGCTGGACAAGCCCCAGCACGGTGATCGTCCGCAGTCCGCGTCCGGGCGCGAGTGCGGTGCCCGACGCGTGGCCACCACCGGACGCTCCCGGCGGAAGCGCTGGAGACCGCTACAAGCTGATCTGAAGGGCGTGGCGACGATCAGCAGCAGACACCATTGCCCGAGCCATATCCCGCAGCAGACACCGTACGCTCCAGCTGAGATGCAGGCTGTAGGTCAGTATGGATCAGCGTCCCCCCGCATAAGGGACACCCCGGCCAGCTGTGTCTCACAGGTCACTCGCGCCCGCAACGACTTGGGCGGGCCGCGACTGGATGCTTGACGTGCGTGCACCCCGTAACCAGAACGATGCCGGAGTGCATGTCTTCCCGTAACATCCCAGCGCCAGGTACCTTGGCCTTCGTCGGGAAAG
>DAISIS010000462.1:0-4699 GCA_036821925.1 Pirellulaceae bacterium | reverse complement strand
TCTCGGCCGGCACCTATGGTCCCGTGATCTTCACCGTCAGCGACGGGATGGCACAGGCTGAGACCAGTACAACCATCCGCATTGCGCCAGTGAATCGTTCGCCCGTATTGATTCCACCCGCCGCCCGCGCGATTCGTGAGGGAGAACGCCTGCGGTTCTCAGTGCAGGCCCAGGATCCGGATGGAGGACCGCTGAGCTTCGGCAGCATCGCGCTCCCGGGAGGTGCGATCCTCAATCCTGCCACGGGGCTGTTTGACTGGACACCTGCCTTCGATCAGGCCGGAACGTATGAAATCACCTGGTTGGTTGCCGATGAAGATGCGGTGGTGTCGGCACGCACCACGCTCCAGGTTCTGAATGTCAACGCCGCACCGGTGTTTGGAGGACTCGAGGAGGTGCAGGTCTACGAGGGACAGCCGCTGTCGTTCCGCGTCTTTGCGTTCGATCCCGACAATCCGCTGTACACGCCGCCGAACCGCCAGGATGATGGCACGCTCGTCCCGATGAGTGCAGTCGCACCCAGTGTGACCTACCAACCACTCTCACTTCCTGCAAATGCCGTGTTCGATGAGGTCACCGGCGTGTTCGCCTGGACGCCTGGTTACAGTCAAGCGGGAGTGCTCCTGGTCGAATTCCAGGCCCGCGACGACGGAAACGGCACCGGAACCACGTTGACGGCGACCTTGCCGCTGCAGGTGATGGTACTCAACACGAACCGTCACCCGGAAGTGCCGGCGATCGCCAACGTCACGGTGCCGCGCGACACGCCTCAGGACATCGAGATCATCGCGTGGGATCCGGACGGGAATCCGCTGTCCCTGGAGGCGACCAACGTGCTGGCGGGCTACGCACTCCCGTCCTGTATGACGTTCCTGGATCGCGGCGATGGCACGGGGGTGCTGCACGTATCGCCGCAGGTCGGTGACGTGGGTGACTACGCAATCAGGATCACGGCGCGCGACGACGGTGATGGAGGAGGATGGCCGGCAGCGCTGGCTGGCAGTACCACCTTCGTCGTCTCGATCGTGTCGGACAATGAACCGCCGCAATGGGAACCGATCGCCAAACGCCTGGCAATCGCGGGACAACCTTTCGAGCTGCTGGTGCGTGCTCGTGATCTGAACGGCGAGCCCCTGGCGTTCACGCTCGAAGGACTTCCTGCGGCGGCGACTTTGGAGCCGGAGGCGAACTACGGCGCAGCCCGACTCAGTTGGCTGCCCACCGTCAACGATGTCGGCACGTATTCGGTGACCGTACAAGTCACCGACAGCGGCAATGGGGATCCGCTACGTGTGGCGACGGATCGTCAGACGTTTGACCTGTTGGTCCGAGAGTCGAACGTCGCGCCGTTACTGGCCGGCGTGGACGACCTGGTGGTCGCCGAGCAGGCGACACTGATCGTCGCTTTGCGCGGCCAGGACAGCGACGGAGATGTGCTCATGTATTCGGCCGAGAACCTGCCGCCGGGTGCCACGCTGGAACCGCTGACTGGTCAACTCGCCTGGACTCCGTCCTTTGCCCAAGCTGGCGAGTATCCGGACGTGCGGGTGGCAGCGACTGATGGATCGGGCATGGATGAAGTGAGTTTCTCGATCACGGTCGCGAACACCAATCGACCGCCGGTCTTCCTGCCGCTGCCGAGGCAGTACGGTCGCGAGCAAAACCCGGTGAACGTCGCCGTGGCGGCTGAGGACCCGGACGGCGACGTCCTGAGTTACAGCATCGTAAGCGGACTCCCGCGCGGCGCAGCCTGTGACGCGGTCACCGGGACACTTTCCTGGCTGCCCGGCTTCGATCAGGCCGGTGATTACACCGTTCGCTTTGCAGCACTCGATCCGAAGGGCTTGGTCGGCACCGTCGATGTGGAATTCCGCATCGCCGACCGCAACCGACCACCGTCGATCGCGGTCTCGGACCATGCGGTGCCGTTGGGGCACGCGCTGCAGTTCCAGGTACTGGCTAGCGATTTGGACACGCCTGCGGATCTGCATTTCGCAGCTACCGGACTGCCGGCGGGCGCTGCGCTCGACGCACAGACTGGGTGGTTTCAATGGACGCCGGCGCCCTGGCAAGCGGGCGAACACTATGTGACAGTCACGGTGAGCGACGGGATCGACACAGCCACCGCCTCGGTACGTCTGGTGGCATCAGTCGCCCCGGAATCGCCCGCGGTGCTCATTGCACTGACTCCGAGTTTCCCGGCCATTCCGGGGCAACGAGTTCTTATCCATGCGGTGGCGAGCAGCGTGGCAGACATTGCAGACATCACGCTGTGGGTTGATGGCCAGCCGGTACCTCTTGACTCGGAGGGACGCGCTTGGGTGACGGCCACCGCTCCAGGCCTCGTTCCGATTCGGGCCTCGGCCACCGACACCGACGGACTAGTCGGCTGGCAGGAGGTGATCTGGCGCGTGCAGGATCCTGTCGACGCGGCCGCGCCGATTGTGCAGTTCAACACCGATGTCGCCTACGCGAAGTTCACCACACCGCGTTCCGTCCTCGGCACGGTTGCAGACAGCAACCTGCATCAGTGGCAGCTTGGGATTTCGCCCTTGGGTCGCGAAGAATTCTCGCTGCTGGCGACGGGCAGCAGTCCCCTGAGTAACGGTCCCCTGGGCATCGTGGATCCCGGCACGTTGAGCAACGGGTTCTACCGCCTGCGCTTGAACGCTCAGGATGTGCGTGGGCGTCAGGCACAGGTCGAGACAGTGATCGAAGTGGTCAGCCTCGATAAGCCGGACGTGTGCCGCCGCCGGGAAGTGGACCTGTCGTTCGCACTCGGAGGTGTAATGGTAGATCTCACGAGGATCTACGATGGCACCCTGCTGCGTGAGAGCACCGCGTTCGGACCAGGCTGGTATCTGGCCAATCAGGACAGCCGTGTGCAGACGAGTGTCGACACGGCGGACAGCACAGCATCGGGCATCTACAGCCCTCTGCGGGCCGGATCGCGAGCATACCTGACCGCGCCTGACGGTCAGCGTCTGGGATTCACCTTCCGGCCGATCCCGCTCGAGCTCACCGGGGCGACGATTTATCAGCCTGCGTGGGTCGCGGATCCTGGCTCCAGCTACACTTTGCAGTCCGTCGCTGTCAGTCTGCAGCGTGCCGGAGACCGCTTTTATGAGGTGGGGACGGGGCAGCCCTATCATCCGGCCAATCCTGTGTTTGTCGGCGCCGACTATGTACTGACCGGATTCGACGGCTCCCAGTACAGCATCGATTCCCAGTACGGAATCGTGGCACAGCGTTCGGCTGCGGGGGTTCGCCTGACCATCAGCAGCGCCGGAATTGCGGCGGACAACGGGGAAGCGATCGTGTTTGTGCGGGATGCGGCCGGACGCATCACATCGGCCACCGGTCCGGACGGCGAACGCGTCGTATATGAGTACAGTGCGGCCGGAAACCTGATCTGCGTGCGCCGTCAACGGACCGGCGCCACGTGGCGTTACGCCTACGATTCCGAAGATCGGCTGCAGCTGCGGGTCGGACCGGAGGGAGGCGAGTACCTCAGCTACGCCGGTCCGGTATATAGCGAACCGATTCGCGAGGACCTGGGCAGCGCGGTGGCTTTCACGACACGCATCGTTGCGGCAAGTCTGTTGGCCGACGAGCACCACCGATTCGCGCTGAGCGTGCGCGAGAGTGAGCTCGCCACAACCGCCTCCGGCAAATTGCTGATCCGTGCTACGGTGCGGCCGGCAGCCGGCAGCACGCTGCGTCTGGCCGGGCCCCGGATGGCCGGCCTGGATCCGGTCGTGCACACGACGTCGGGCAGCACGCAGACGGCTCTCTTCGAGATCCGTTCGGCGGGGTTGTTTGCACTGGAGATCGCCGGCGAGGATGCGGCCACGTCGGGGGGGTACGAACTGGCTATCTCGATTGCCGGGGATGTCAACAAAGACCTCGTTGTGGATGGACTCGACAGCCAGCTCGTGGACGTCGCACTCGGTGCCGAGCGTGGGCAACTGGCGTATACGCTCGACCAGGACGTCGATGGCAGTGGCAAGATCGACACAGCAGATTACGCCTGGCTGACTGGAAACTATGGGTTCGCTGCCAACCGCCCACCGGTCGTCGCCACGCAGTTGCCACAAGTGCTGACTCACGCCGGCCTGCCGGTGGTGATTCCCTTATCACAGCTGGCGGTCGATCCCGAGAGTGGCCCGATCGCGTGGACGATCTTCGGGGCGCAGCACGGGCACGCATTGCTGGATCCAACTGGCAACTCCGTCACCTTTATCCCGGACAACAGCTACACGGGTCCGGCTTCCTTCCAGATTACGGCCGATGACGGCTACGGCGTCTCTCAGTTCGGGACGGTGGTGGTTTCAATCAGTGATGCACCGCTGACGCGTATCGAGATCGTGACGCGACAGCCCGCGTTGGATGTGGGGCAGCAACTGCCGTTGAGCGTTGTGGGACACTTCATTGATCAAGAGAACGTGCCGCTGCTGCCGGCCTATCTGACGTTCGTGTCGTTCGCGCCGGAAGTAGCGGCCGTGTCACCGCACGGGGTCGTGGCAGGGATCGGCAACGGCACGACGGCCGTGATTGTTGCTCATGAGAACATCCAGGCCGCCACGGCAGTGCGCGTCGGGCTGCTGGAGGACGAGTGGGAGCTGTTCAGTGCGATCCTCGGCGTGGATGTTTATCCAACGGCCGTAGCCCTGCCGGTGGACGGCGCTCGTCAGTTGCG
>DAISIS010000461.1:0-4699 GCA_036821925.1 Pirellulaceae bacterium | reverse complement strand
GTCCTGTCCGGTCGACGATCGTCCAACGCGTCCCCTGCTCGCCCCCCGCATACCAGCCCTTTTCCAGGTAGGTGCGGATCAGGCAGAGGGCGTCGTCGCAGGAATCCGCACGCTCCGCAATATGACGGAGCATGGCCCCGTTCATCAGGCCGCGGAACTTCGGATGGGCGTCCTGTCCCGACATGTCAGCGCTGGCGATGACCCCCATCTCGTTAATCATGAATGAGGGCCAGATGCTGTGCGCGTAGACGCCGGTGACAAACTTGTGGATGCCGGGAACGGTGCTGCGGAAGATGGCCACGGCCTGCGGCATGGGGGTGTTGTCGCGCGTGCGGTGAAAAAAGACCCGTCCGCCGGCGGTCACCGCAGGTGCGGCAGCATACGACGTACACTCGTGCTCCGGTGCTGCGCCGCTGAACCCGATGCGGCGCGGCGCGTTGGCCAGGAACGAGAGATAGGATTCCTCGTTGACGGCGGCCGCCTGGGCGACCGCCCGTGCCTCTTCGATCCAGTGCGGGGCGATCTCGCCGACAATTTCGAGGAAGGGCTGCGCGCGCTGGGCCAGCGTGTCGGCCGAAAGGTTGAGCCGATCCGCTTGCGCGAAGTAGTCGGCCAGCGCGCTCTGGATGTGCGGAGCGTTGATGCGGCCCCAGCAAGTGCCGATCTCGACGGGCGAGCCGGCGAGGCGGATCATCGGCACCTCCTCCAACGCGACGTCCGGCAGCGTGAGGGGCACAGTCGACGGGACATCTTCCGGGCGGTGCAGCCAGCAGCCCACCAGTCCCTCGGTGAGCGAGTCCGTGCGTGCCGCGCTGCAAATCGTCTGGATTTCACGCGCGGAGAGGGCACACGCGTACAGCCGCACATCTTCCAGCTGGCCCTGGAAGGGATGACTCCGGCCGGCCGCCATGCCGATCGTGCCCGCCGCTCCGGTTTCCGCGCTGAACTGGGTGCCGGTCCAGGCCGGCGTGCCCACCGTTTCCTGGCGGATGCCATCGACGTAGATGGAGATCTCCCGGCCGGCCGCGTCAAACACCGCCGCCACGTGCCGCATGCCGTCAGCGGTCCACGGTCGTGCGAGGTGAACCAGCTGGAATTCCTCCGCGGCGCTCGTCCGGCCGCCCGCCCGCAGCCGTCCGGAGTCGTCGAATCCCAGGGCGATCTTGGAGGACGTCGCGGCGACTGTAAGGTCGACAATCTCGCGGCGGCGGTCCAGCGTGCCCCGGTCCGGGGCAATCCATACCGAGACCGTGACCGCCGATGCGCCGCCCAAGCCGGCGGATACCGCCGCCGGAATCTCAACCAGATTCGTGCGGCCGTCAAACGTCGCCCCCCGGGTGGAAGCAGAACCTGCCGCCGCAATCACGGCTCCCAGCACGGCGCTCGTCAGAATGTCTTTCGTCATGTCTTTCGTCACGTGTGATCTGGCCATCAATACCCCCTTCAGGCACTGCGGTTCTGGGAGCAGAGCGGTCGCGCTGCACGGTTGACCGGCAGAAGGCGTCCCGCGCAACGGACGCGCGCGGGCCCGCGACTGCTCAGCTTACGCGCAATTCTGGCTTCGGGCAACTTGCAGCCCGGTGATCTGCGACTGCGTGGACGCCAGCTGCGCTGTGCATGCTTGACGGCGTCGGCCATAATGGGTGCTGCGGAGCATGGGGGAGCTGCCGAAGGCGAGGCGACCCATGGGCGGCTGGTCGCGGGGCGATCAACGGGCATACGCCGCGCGAACGCTCACAACGACACCGCGGCAGCACTCACCTTTGTTCCCCGTCGGGTGCGTTATCAGAGGAGAAGGGACAATGCAGCACGTGCGGCGACTGCTTGGAGTGATGGCCCTGCTGACCGGCGGCCTGCCTGGTTGGGCCGACGATCAATTCGTCTCCTTTCCAGCGACCCTGTTGCAGCCCAGCGACGACTGCCGGGCCGTGACGGCGGCCGAGGCTGACAGCGGCGGTCTGCTGCGGATTGAACACCTGGGAGCGTATCCAGCGCTCATCGCGCCGCCGCGGCCGGATCAGGATTACGATCTGTGGTTGCAGACGCTGCACGCCTACCGTGACAGTGCCCGCGCCAGTACGGCGGCCGACGAGTTCCTGCTGGACTTCAAGGGCGTGCGGGGCTGGTTGCGGGTGGATGCGCAGCGGGCCCGGCAGCTGGCATTCGCCAGCGGTGAGCGACTAGAGTGGCAGTTCGAAGCCAGACAACTGGACGGCAACAACACGCTGTGCCTGGCTTTCGACCTGCACGACCAGAAGGACAACAAAACCGGCTGGAGCACAGTTCTGGCGACGGCCGAGATTCCGGCGGACGGCAACTGGCACCGCGTGTCGACGTCGGTAGTCGTGCCGAAGTTCGATGCGGCCACGACCTGGGTGCAACCGATCTTCGGCATGGACGGCACGCACGATCCATCTCCGGGCAGCATGTGCATCCGCCAGGTTTCGCTGCGGGCTAACGACACCCGGCGCGCCGTGATCGAGCAGCCGGTGGCGGGGGCCGAGTCGCTGGACCGCCACCTGTACGATCGCGCCGACCTGGCGTGGCTGGCGACGAGTTTCGCCTGCCATTTCACCTTCATGTACGATCGCTCCTTTTATGATCCGGATACCGGCCAGTTCACGGTGGACACGTTTCTTAACGATGGCCTGCGCGAGTTCGGCGGGTATGACGCGGTTCTGCTGTGGCACGCGTACCCGCGCATCGGGTTCGACGAGCGGAACCAGTTCGATTTCTATCGCGACATGCCCGGCGGTCTGGAGGGCATGCGGCAACTGGTTGACGCGTTGCAGCAGCGCGGCCTCAAAGTGTACATCAACTACAACCCGTGGGATCGGGCCACGCGGCGGGAACCGGCATCGACCCTGGAGACCCTGGCCGACATCGCCGCAGCCATGGACGTGGATGGCATCTTCCTGGACACGCTGGCAGCCGGCTCGCTCGAACTGCGCCAGTTGGTGGACCAGCGGCGGCAGGGAGTGGTCCTCGTGCCGGAACTGTTCCCCTCCGTTGCCGACCTGTCGTCGCTCATGGGTTCGTGGTATCAGTTCGGCGACAACCCGTTTCCCGAACCGGGGCTGCTGCATCACAAGTGGATTGAGCCGCGGCACATGCACTTCCAGATCAGCCGCTGGAAAGGAATCGATCCGAGTCACCGAGATCCGCATTACAAGGAGATCGAGAATGCCTACTTCAATGGCAGCGGCATGATGATCTGGGAGAACATCTTCGGCTCGTATAACCCTTGGCGCGCAGAGGAACGCCTGCTGTGGTGCCGCGCCGTCCGCATCCTGCGCGCCTATGCGGAACACTTCGCCACGGGAGACTGGCAGCCGTTCTATCCGACCGATCGGCAGGGTGTGTTCGCCCACCGCTGGACGAAGAACCAGCAAACCGTCTTCACGCTGGTCAACCAGGGGCCGGCGGTCGACAGCACGCCGCTGCTGACCATCGCGCATGCCACCGGCAAACCGCAGGCCTTTGATCTGTGGCGCGGCTGCGAACTGGAGGTGGTCGAACTGGGCGACAATCGGTACCGGATCATCGGCACGCTGGACCGGCTGGGCGGAATCCTGGTGACGTCAGCCGGCGATGCGCGACTCGCCGCGCTCCTTGAAGCTCAGCAGCAGGACAGCTGGCGCACGCAACCGCAGGTGGATTGCCGCAACATCGCCGATGCAGTGGTCCATGCCCATCCTGTAGCGCGCACCGTGCCGCCGCGGGCAGGTGAGCAGCCGGCAGGCATGGCGCACGTTCCGGGCGCAATGCTGACAATGCGTATCCAGCACGCGCAGCGCGAGCCCGGGTGTTACCCGGATCCAGGTGCCAGCCCGGCGGAGCAGATCCGGTTTCTGCAGGGAAGCTGGGTGGGGACGCTCCAGCACACGGTCGGGCCCGTTCAGGTACACCCGTTCTTCATCGACGAGACCGAAGTGACCAACGCGCAGTTCAAGACGTTTCTCGACGCGACCGACTACAGGCCGCGTGCTGCCCAGAATTTCCTCAAACACTGGCCGGAGGGGAAGATGCCGGCACACCTGGCAGAACACCCGGTGGTCTATGTCGACTTGAATGACGCGCGGGCCTATGCCCAGTGGGCCGGCAAACGGCTTCCGACGGAAGCAGAATGGCAGCTGGCGGCGCAGGGCACCGACGGGCGCACATGGCCCTGGGGCCACGATGAACTCACCAGCACGCGAGCCAACCTGACCGGCACAGGAACGTTGCCTGTGCGGTCCTGTCCCGACGGCCGCAGCCCCTGCGGCTGCTACCACATGGCGGGCAATGTGTATGAGTGGACCGAAAGCGAGCGCAGCGACCGGCATACTCGGTTCGTGATCATCCGCGGCGGCAGCTACTTCGATCCCAAGGCGGACCCTGCGACGGCAAGCTACTGGTACCCCGACGGTTGTCCGCAGCCGTGTGAACATCACGCCAAGTTCATCCTGATGCATCCGGGGCTGGATCGGAGTGCGACAATCGGGTTCCGCTGCGTGCGGGATGCGAGCGGAGCGAATCCTCCTCTCGCCGTCCCACCGTCGGCCGCACAAAACTGATGCTGCGGAGTGTTGCTTCCTGATATCCCGCCGCACTCGTGCCCTTGCTCGTGCTCGTGCTCGTGCTCGTGCTCGTACTCGTGCCCGTGCTATCGCGGTAGGGACCGCCGTCGCCGGCGGCCCCCCGCACAGATCCGTACGTG
>DAISIS010000460.1:0-4703 GCA_036821925.1 Pirellulaceae bacterium | reverse complement strand
CAGTACATGTGGGGGCACTGCGTGGGGAGATGCACGGGTCATTGCCGGGGCTGTAACGAAGACTTTCCCGCGGCCGATTCGGAACGCTGTCCCCTGTGCGGCGAGGAAATGACGGTCGCGCCCGATCAGTCGACCGTCGATCTGGCGGAAACCCTCGCGGCCGACACCACTGTCGCCGCCTCCGCAAGCGAATTCGACCTGGCCCGGCGACTGGTGGGTTCGCAGCTGTCGCTGTACCACCTGGAGACGCTCTTGGGGCACGGCGGCATGGCCTGGGTGTTCCTCGCCCGGCACAGCATGCTGCAGCGGCCCTGTGCGGTCAAAGTGCTGAGTCCCGAGTTGGCGGAACGGCAGCCGCGCGCGGTGGAGATGTTCCTGTCCGAAGCACGCGCCGCGGCCTCACTGGTGCACCCCCACGTCGTCACCGTCCACAATGTGGGGGAGGCGGCCGAGCGGTACTTCATTGAACTCGAGTACATCTCCGGCCAGTCCCTGCAGTGGCTCCGCACGCACCGGGCGTCCCTGACCGCCGTGGAGGCCACCGGGTTCCTGGTGCAGAGCTGCAGCGCTCTCGCGGCGGCCCATCAGCAGGGCATGGTGCACCGGGATTTCAAGCCGGCCAACATCCTGGTGCGCGACGACGGCGTCGCCAAGCTGGCCGATTTCGGACTCGCCAAACGGGTCAAGGCGGGCGAGTCGACGACAGATCAAGGGCTCTCGGGCACCCCCTATTTCATGGCTCCCGAGCTGTTTCGAGGGGCGGTCGGGAGTCCGGCCAGCGACGTGTACGCCGTCGGTGTCTCGTACTACTACCTGCTGACAGGCAAGTTCCCGTTTACCAGTCGCCAGCTGGTCCAGCTGGAGCAGCTGCACGCCCACCAGGCGGTGCCGGATCCGCGCACGGTGTGCCCGGACATCCCGGCGGCGGCTGTGGCGACGCTGCAACGCGCGATGGCCAAGCGGCCGGAAGACCGCCACCGGGACGGCGCAGCGCTGCACGCGGAACTGCAGAGCGTGTTCCTCCAGCTGCGCACGTTGCGGTCCATGGTGGAGGACGCCGTGGCCGGCCTGGACGCGTTCGTCGATCCCCGGCCTCAGCCGCTGACGGTGCACGTGTCCGTGCCCGGTGGTCGCACGCAGGCCGTTCGCGTGGAAGAAGTCGAAGCCAAGCCATGGTCGACGACGATCGTCCGGGTGTACAGCGTCTGCGGGCCGGCGCGCGAATCGTACTACCTGAAAGCACTCCAGCTCAACGCCCAGGTCCCCTGCGGATCGCTGGCCATCGAACGGATCGACGGTGTCGATCATTTCGTGATGCTGCACAGCGTTCCCCGTACCACCTGCGATCCGCTGCAGATTCGCCACGCGGTCCAGGACATCGCGCAGTGGGCGGATACCGTGGAACGGGCTCTGACCGGTCTGGATCAGTTCTGAGACGCGCGCGGCGGATCAGAAGCGGAGCTGCACCTGTGTCAGACGCCGCTGCGCCTCCTGCATCAGCGCGTCTTCCGCCGCTTCGTCGTCCGCCACGTACGTGGCCGAGAAACGCAGGAACTGACCCCCTTCGTGCCAGGGCACGGTGACCATCGAGAACTCCCGGATCAGATACTGGCTGGCCTCTTCCGCAGACGCGAACTCGGGCCCCCCCTCCACACCGCGGGGCGCGCGCGTGTAGAGAAAGTAACTCCCGCCCGGCATTTGGCAGTGAAACCCGCACCGGGTAAGCATCTCGACGAGCTTGGCGAGTCGGCGGCGGTACTTGGCATTCGTGCGCTGCGGAATCGCTGGATCGTCCAGCGCTGTGACCGCCGCCTTCTGGATCGCCATGAACTGTCCGGAATCACAGTTGTCCTTCACGTCCGCGAACGCCTGCACGATCCGGGCATTGCCACACACCCAACCGATGCGCCAGCCGATCATGTCGAAGCCTTTCGACAGCGAATGCACCTCCACCCCCACGTCGCGCGCGCCGGGGACCGACAGGAAACTCAGCGGCTCCCCCGCGAACGTCAACAGCACGTGCGCCGCATCCTGGACGACCACGATCCGGTTCTCCCGCGCGAAATCGATCACCTGCTCATAGAACGCCCGCGTCGCGACCTGGCCGGTGGGACTGTTGGGATAATTGAGCACGAGGAGCTTGGCCCGGGCCCGGACGTCCCCGGGAATCGACTGCAGGTCGGGCAGGAACGCGTTGTCCGGCAGCAGCGGCAGTTGATACACCACTCCGCCGTAGTACCGCGTATGCGTGCCCGCAATCGGATAGCCTGGCACGGTCATGAGCGTGATGTCACCCGGATTGATGAAACAAGCGGGCAGCATCGCCAGCGCCGCCTTGGACCCGATACAGTGGTTTACCTCCGTGACGGGGTCGAGTTCCACGCCAAAAGTCCGCCCCATGAACCGCGCCACTGCCTGCTTGAATTCCGGGATCCCGTTGTCCGCATAACCCCGGTTCTCCGGCCGGTTGATCTCCTCCGCCATCCGCTGCCGCACGGTCACCGGCGCCATGGCGTCATTCTCGCCGATGCCAAAATCCACCAACTGGCGGTCCGGGAAGTCCGCCAGCGCCTGGCGCTTGGCCCGCTTGATCCGCTCGAACTTGTAGATCTCTGTGCCCATCCCGTAGCGGGAACCACCGATCCGGTCGGCAAACAACTCCTGAAAGTAAGGGGTACCCATCGGCTGCCTCGCGTAAGAAATCTGACTGAGCGGGTGCCGGGCGACGGCACTCTCACAAAGGTGAATACAAACCGTGCAAATGGTCAAGGGGCCGTCTCCGGGTCGGCGCCGTCAAACGAGTCGGGAATGGCGATGGACGCCTCGTCCGGCTCGCGCACTCCCAGCGGACCGAGCCCGACGACCAACCCGCGCAGCTCCGCACCGGCTTTGCGCTGGCCGAGCACGAAACTCGACGCGTAGCCCCAGGCCAGGGAGAAAGCGGTGCCGCAGGCAAACGGCCAGAGACCGCTGAGTTGTTGGTGCCAGGTGTGCTGCCCCACGCCGGCCTGCCCTGCGTTGACGGCCGCCAGGCAGCTCGCGACCACCATGCCGGCCAGCAGCGTCGTGCAGGCGGACGTGGCTGTCGCGCGACGCGTGAACAGGCCGAGCAGGAACACGGCCAGCAACGGCCCTGCCAGGATGCTCAGAACCGTCACGGCCGTCGCCCAGGTGGCGTCCAGCCAGGCCATGCCGCACGCGACCGCGGTGGCGGCGATCCCGACGATCAGCACCAACCGCCGCACTGTGCGCAGCGCCTCCCGCGCGCTGCCCTGATCGACCGCCGCGGACCAGCGCCATGGCCACCCACGGCGCCCCCTGCCGGGCCGCGGGCGAGCCTCGACGACCAGCAGCGTGCAGATCGAGTGGATCCCTGCGCTGACCGAGCACATGGAGGCGGCCAGCAACGCTGCCCACACACAGCCGCGCAGGCCGTGGGCAAGCTGGCTGGCGATAAAGTGCGGCAGGAGTTCCGCGCGCGCTTGGGTGTGCAGGATCACTTCCCCTTGCAGCCGATCATCCGGGGGCGGGCGCCGCATGCTCAGCTCCCGAACGTCGACCTGTATGCCCCCGGCGTCGGATACGATCAGGTCGTCTGCCCGCGTAAACGGTTCGCGCGTGTTCGGCCGCAACAGACGGCCGGCTGCGACCAGCCGGTCGATGTTCTCGGGCGTGATCGCCTGGGGATGCCAGGCGAGCAGTGGATTCCCCTGCAGGTCACACACCGATCGCTGCGTCTGGTGGTCCACATTGGCCACCCAGATCGGCCGCAGCGCCTGGGGGTGATCGTGATAGAAGGCCAGCAGCCCCAGGCCGGCACAGAGCTGGCCGGCGACCAGGCAGGTGACAAACACGCAGGTCCAGGCGACCGACCATCTGGCCTCGGCGAGATTCCGCGCCGCCAGGCAGCGCTGCACGGTGAGCTGATCGGACACGAAACCGCAGAGCAGGACTGCCAGGATGTGCGGAGCGCTCCCCCAACTCGTCCAGATGCTGTCCGCACTTGGTGAGCCATCGCGCGCGCGGAGCCGTCCCAGAGCGCGTGCCACGTCGACAACGCGCTCTGGGCCGCCGTCAAGCTGCATCCAGATGGTGACGATGATCAGCACCAGCCCGACCGCCATGACGACTGCCTGCACGGCCGTCGTCCAGACGATCCCCTGCATGCCGCTCTGGCACGTGTAGAGAGTGGTGATCAGGCCCACCGTCACCAGCAGCCAGTACAGGTCGAGGTGCAACCCCGCCTGTTCCACCAGCACCCTGCCGGGCAGGTACAGGACCAGACCCACCCACAGCAGTCGCCACAGCACGAACAGCGCGCTGCCCAGCCGCCGCACGCGCGCGTCCAGGCAGAACACCGCCGGGCCGTCGGGCGTGGCATACGCCCGGATGCCCTCGACCACGCTGGAGCCGTAGTGCAGGGCGTGCGCCGTGACGTGAACCGTCGCGTCTTCCCAGCGGACCCACTCGCCGTTGCGCCACATCCATTCCGACTTCTGTTCGTTCAAGCCCATCCGTCTGCTCTCCTTCGTCGTGGCTCCGTCCTAGTCCAAAAAGACCGCTCCCGTGCTGGCGCTGCTGACCAGCCGGGCGTAGCGTCGCAGCCAGCGGCTGTCGATCACCGGCTCGAACGGGGAAAGCGCCGCCAGCCGCAGCGGGCCCTCGCTCGCGTCGACCAGCAGATCGAGCGTGCGCCGGTCAAG
>DAISIS010000459.1:0-4710 GCA_036821925.1 Pirellulaceae bacterium | reverse complement strand
AGCGACGCGTCGTATTCGCTCATCTTGCTCTCGTAGATGTCCACCACCGTCAGCACGTCGCTCACGAAGTTGGGGGGGCTGCCGGCCGTCGGAATCGTGATCTTCACGTCGTCTCCCGGGCGGCAGAAGAAGAAGTCCCGCACCTCGCCCGTTTCGTCCTTCTGCCGCTGGCTGCAGACGGCGATCCCCAGGATCACGCCGGTCGACTGCTGCGTCATCGGGTCAAAGGTCGGCACCGCCGCCTGGTGCGACGCGTAGGGATCGGCCGGCACGGCGCTGCCGTACGG
Source organism: Pirellulaceae bacterium (assembly GCA_036821925.1). Classification (GTDB taxonomy): domain Bacteria; phylum Planctomycetota; class Planctomycetia; order Pirellulales; family Pirellulaceae; genus JAAYDI01. Next base: position 4,423 of record DAISIS010000459.1, on the reverse strand, counting down.
GTCGGCCGGGATCGCCGGTTCCGCCGGGCTGCTGCCGTCCGCCGGCTCCTGCTGCGGCGCAACGCCCAGCTTCGCCCGCTCCAGCGCCACCTGTTCTTCGTACGCCCGTTCGTACATGATCCGCGCCCGGCGGTAGCGCCAGCCTGACCGGGGGAACTTCTCCCGCTCCGGCGCGTAGCCGTCCTGCCGCAGCAGGAAGCTCAGCTGCTGGCGGTTCTCCGGATGCAGCAGATACTTGCCGAAGTCGCCCACCTCCGCATAGGTCTGTTCGTCCACGCCGATCAGCCGCACGGGGCTGGCCAGGTACTGATCGCGCCCGATCGGAATGCTCAACATGGCCGGGACCGTGACGGTGGCCGTGACGCCGGCCAGGTCGGGTCCCAACGCTTTGCGGATTTCGGCCTTGTGCCAGTCCGGGTTCGGAAACCCGTCCATGCCGACGCTCTCAAACACGATGTCCGAGAGGATGCCGTTGAGCCGCTTGTTGGCCTCTTCGGTGAAACCGGCCATGACCGCGTTGACGATGATCAGCGTGGCCACGCCCAGCGTGACACTGACAATCGACGCCAGAGCGATATAGCGCGTGCAGAGATAGCGCCAGGAGAGCAGCAGTTTGTACATGGCCAATCCTTTGGCTGAGCACCGATCCGTCTGTGGTTTCGATCACTCCGTCGGACGCAACAACGGGAAAAGGATCACCTCCCGGATGGACTGCGCGTTGGTCAACAGCATGACCAAGCGGTCGATCCCCACACCCAACCCGCCGGCCGGCGGCATGCCATGCCGCAGCGCACGCACGAAGTCGGTATCCATGCGGGCCATCGAGTCCTCTTCCGGCAGCCCCTCCAGCTGCGTCCGGAACAGTTGTTCCTGCAGGTCCGGGTCATTCAGCTCCGTGTAGGCGTTGGCAACTTCCATCCCCTGGATGAACAGCTCGAACCGCTCGGCGATCTGCGGATGGCCGGGGCGGCGCTTGGTCAGCGGACAGATGCTGGCCGGATAGTCCGTGACAAACACCGGCCCCCTCAGCCGCGCTTCGACCCGCTCTTCAAACACGAAGTTCTTCACGACGTCCGGGTGCTTCCCGGCCGTGTGCATCCCCAGCTCTTCCGCCACGCGTGCCAGTCCCGGCTGGTCATCGGGCGCGACCCCGGCATGCTCGGCCAGCAGCTCATCGTAGGTCTGCCGCGCAAACGGCGGCGTGAAATCAATTGTCGCCGCGCCCCACGGACGACGGTACTCCCCGCCAATCGCATCGATCGCCGCCAGGATCATCTGTTCCGTCAGATCCATCATCGTTTCGTAATTGCCGAAGGCCTGGTACACCTCCAGCATCGTGAACTCCGGATTGTGCCGGGGGCTGATGCCCTCGTTGCGGTACACACGCCCCAACTCGTAGACGCGTTCCATCCCCCCGACCATCAGCCGCTTCAGGTGCAGCTCCAGTGCGATCCGCAGATAGAGGTCGATGTCCAATGCATTGTGGTGCGTCACGAACGGCCGGGCGGCAGCCCCTCCGGCGATCGCGTGCAGCGTGGGGCCCTCCACTTCGACAAACTGCCGGGCGCCCAGTGTCGCGCGGATCGACTGCACGATCTTCGTGCGCTGCAGGAACCGCTCCAGCACGCCGTCGGTGTAGACCAGATCCAGATAACGCATCCGCTGACGCAGCTCCGGATCGGTCAGGCCGTGATGCTTCTCCGGCGGCGGAGCCAGGGACTTGCAGAGGAAATGCAGCTGCTCCGCAAAGATCGTCAGCTCCCCCGTGTTGGTGAATGCCAGCTGGCCATCCACGCCGATGATGTCACCCAGGTCGCACAGGCCCGCCAGTGCAAAACCGGCCTCCCCCACCTGCTTCTTGCCCACAAAGACCTGGATGTCGCCCGTCCAGTCGCGCAGGTTCAGAAAAACCAGCTTGCCCGTCGGCCGCTGCAGCATGATGCGCCCGGCAGCCCGCACCTTCGGTCCCGCCATTTCGCCGGCACCCTGCTGCGACTTCCAGGCCCGGAAGTCAAACCCCTCGGCCTGCCTGTCCGGCAGCGGCACCTCGGCCCCCGTCTCCAGCCGATAGCAGATCTCGCCCACCCGGGCGCGCAGATCGCCAATCCACTGGCGCCCGTCAAATCGACCACCCCACGGGTCGACCCCCAGCGCTGCGATCTGCTGCAGCTTGTGGCGGCGCGAGGACTCGTGCATGCCTGGTTCAGCGTCGGGCCGGTCAGGGAGAAGTGGCTGCGTCATAGTCGCTCTGCGCCGTTCCAGGGCGGTCTTAAAAGGTGGCACGCCTGCAAGCTACCGAACGCTCGGCGACATGGCGCACAGGCGCTGCGCAACCGGCCGCGAGCCCAAGAATTGCCGCATTGTAGTGAAAGGGCATCATCGGTCAACGTCAGTCTAGGGGGGCCGGGCAGGATGGGTCTCCCGGCGCGATCCGCAGCGCACCCCGGCCGCGCGTGCCGACCGGTAGGCGGGAGGCTCTGAAGTGGCCGCCACGCCCTGCACCGGTCTGACACGGTCCCAACCGGCCGCCCCCGCCCGCTGACCCCTGCCCGGCGACGGTCCGCCTGTCGGGCTCCTACCGGACTGTGCGTTTCAGCCGGGTTACTTCTTGTGTTGCCGGAGGCGATGTGGGATCGTTCTGGGTGGTTCGTGGTGAACGCCTTGCGCGCCCGGCGACGCCCGCCGCTGGTTGGGCGTCAGCGGGAGTTTTTCTTTCCTGATCGGGGAGGACACGTTTGATGTGGCGCTGCATGCGATTGCTGGTGTTGTCGGGGATGTTGGTCTCACTGCACGGGGTGTGCGCGGAAGACGCGTTCTACGCCGTGCCGTTGGGCGAGCTTGAACTGCAGGAGGGCACGCTGCCGACTCAGCAGGAAGGGACGTGGCGCGACTGGCAGCTGCGGCGATTGAAGCCTCCGTACGCGATTCTCGACGGGGACGGGGAGGCATACGTCAATCATGACGCGTTTCCTAATCTGGTTTCCCCGGGCGCGCGGCCGGAAGGTCCCGAGCGGTGGGCACTGCGAACGATGGTCTTGCGTACGGCCGCACCGCGCGAGGTGACCGGTCGGTTGTACGTACCGACGTCGGACGGCCAGCAGATGGTGCTGGTCCGGTTCAAGGTGCCTGCCAGTCGGGCGAATCGCGAGGCGCGCGAGCCGTTCTATCAGTGGAAGAAGGCGCACTTTGGCTGGCTGCTGGGGCAGGGGCTACCGGGCGCGGCGTGGTTTCGGTATGAAATGCGGCAGGCGCAACGGGCGCTGGGAGAACAGCCGGGTGATGCCGCCGCGGACGAGTCGTCGGCGTGGGCCAACCGCGGTGCTCGAGACGGCGAGCTGGCAGACACGTACGCGCTGTTCACCGGCGGACGCGCGATGAGTGAGAACCTGCAGCTCGATCGCGTGCTGAACGCGGATCGGCAGGGGCAGCAGACGGTCGAGCTGAGTTCGCTCGAGGGCATCACGATCCGCGAGATCGACTGGAAGCCGCTGATCAAGGACCTGCAGCCGGAGCTGGATCCGCTGGCGGCCAGCATCCCGGCTGATCAGCATGCCGTGTTTTTCCCGTCATTTGATGCGGCGATGGCGGTCGTCGACGAGCTGACGGCCCACAGCGCGCTGGTGCTTGAGCTGGCGGAGCCGCGGTCGACCAGCGCGCGCACGTTCGAGCGGTACCAGAGGCAGTTGTGCCTGTCGATTACGGGCTTGGCGCGGCTGTTGGGCCCGGCGGTCGTGCGCAGCGTCGCGATCACAGGTTCGGACCCCTACTTCCGCACTGGCACGGATGTGGCGGTGCTGTTCGAAGCGGTCGACCCTTCCGCGCTCGACGCATTGCTGGCGGCGCAGGCCGGTCTGCTGGCCGGGCAGGACGCCGCCGCTCAGGCGGTGCAGGGGGAGGTGGACGGCCTGGCGTACCACGGTCTGGTGACGCCGGACCGCAGCATCTGCAGCTACCGGGCGCGGCGAGACAACCTGGTGATCGTCACGAACTCGCTGTACCAGCTGCGTCAGTTGGCGCGTGTCAGCGCGGACCAGGTGAAATCGCTGGCCGCGCTGGACGAGTATGTGTTCTTCCGCCAGCGTTATGCGCGGCAGGACGCCGGGGAGACGGCGTTGTTGTTCCTGAGCGACGCGACGATCCGCCGCTGGTGCGGACCGCAGTGGCGGGTCGGCGTTTCGCGGCGGACGCGCGACGTCGCGGTCGTCGCCGAGATTCAGGCCAGCCAGCTGGATCGGCTGGTGGCGGGCCAGGTGCAGCCCGGTCCGCTCTATACCGATCTGCCGCTGGGAGACCAGGCGGAGCTGACGCTCACGCCCCAGGGCGTGCACTGTTCGACGGCCGGCTCGCTGGCCTTCATGACGCCGATTGCGGAGCTGAACATAGACCGGGTGACCCCGGCGGAGGCCGACGCCTACCGGGCCTG
>DAISIS010000458.1:0-4714 GCA_036821925.1 Pirellulaceae bacterium | reverse complement strand
CCGGTGGGGAACTTGTCGGTCACGAGCGACGCCGGCTCGCTGCGCGCCGTCCAGGGATATCCGACGGCTTCGATCATGCCGTCGGTGCCTGCGAACCGCACTCCCACTCCCTGCTCCCGATCGGTAGTCTTGCAGGTGAGCACAGCTCCGCTGGCATAGCGGCAGCGGAATTCGGACACCAGCGCCGTATTGAACAGGCTGCCCGTTGCCGGCCACTCGGCGCGCACCGGTTCGATTTCCACCGGGCCGGTCGCGTCCGCCCCCAGACCCCATTGCGCGAGATCATTCGAGTGGGCACCGAAATTGGTGATCTGCCCTCCCGAGTAGTCGAAGATGAAACGGAACCGGTACAGGCAGCGGTCGTGGTGGTAGGGGGCGTCGGGGGCTGGTCCCAGCCAGCGGGGATAGTCGAAGCCCGCGGGGACCGGCATCGGCTGCCAGCCCGGTCCGGGGCCGAAGAAGTTGTTCGGCGCGATGTAGGCCGTGACCTGTTGCACCGTGCCGATGCGGCCCGCCAGCACCGTCTGGGACACGAACTGATTGAGCGGATTGCTACGTTGCATGCTGCCGGTCTGCAGGATGCGCTGGTGTCTGCGCACCGCCGCCACCATTGCCTGTCCGTCCCGGACGCACAGCGAGAGAGGCTTCTCGCAGTAGATGTCCTTCCCCCGCTCGGCCGCCTGGACCGTCATGATGGCGTGCCAGTGGTCCGGCACAACGATGGTCACGGCGTCCACATCGTCGCGGTCCAGCACGTCGCGGAAATCGATGTAGGGGGTGCAGCCCGCGTAGGATCCGGACCGCGCGAGCTGCGCATAGTGCGCGTCGACTTCCTGACGCGCCGGCTCGCGCCCCAGGTACTGATCGTCCGTCTTGTATCCATGGCTCCCGGTGTTCACGTCGCACACCGCCACGATCTGCACATCCTCGTTCCCGAGAAACCGCCGCAGGATGCCGATCCCCTGGTTGCCCGTCCCGATGCACGCCACCTGGATCCGATTGCTCGGCGCACGCGCGCCGAACACCGACGCGGGGACGATCGCGGGGAGGGCCAGCGAGCCGGCGAGGGCCGCGCTGTGCCGCAGCAGGGCACGGCGGGAAATCGGGTGCGGCGACGGGTCTGTGTCGTGGACCATGTTCCGGGCTCCTCTGGCAAGAAACGATGACGGGCCGTGCCAGGCGGCGCACCCGCCGGCACCACGTCTCCTATTGTACCGACTGCGGCTGGGCCCGTTCGAGACGGATCAGCCCCGCCAGTCCCAGGAGCATCACTGCGCCCCCGACTGCCTGCACAGGCGAGACGGGGACACCCCACACCGGCCCTTCGACGGCGGCCACCAGCAGCGGAGCCAGGAGCATCCACGTCCGCAGCTTCCAGACCGGCATACGACCGAGCGCCGCGTAGTACAGCGGCAGGGAAATGGCGGTCATCACGCCGAGCCCTGCGATCCACCACCAGGCACCCGGCTGTGCCCCGGCGCGAGCCAGCTGACCGTAGTCGCCGCGCGCCCCGGCGACGGCCGCGAAGCCCAGCCCGCTGAAAGCCAGGTTGTATAGCGAGACAGCCATTTCGTCCATCGTCGCCAATATGTGCCGGATGATGAACGCGTTGACGGCGTAGCCACAGGCGGCGCCCAACACCATGGCGTCCCCCACCAGGTGCCCACTGAGATCGAACCGTTGCACCTCCAGGAACAAGGCCAGCCCCAGCAGCATCACCCCCAGCAGCCCCAGTTGCGAGGCCCGAATCCGCTCCAGCCCCAGGCAGGTGCCCAGCAGCACGACGAACACCAGGTCCAGGCGGAACAGCAGCGCCGCATTGGTCGCGGTCGTCCAGTGCATCGCGTTGTACCAGAGCAGGTTCAGCGCGATGGCCACGACACCCATCAGCAGCAGCCAGCCCGCGCACGCGCCCGGACGCAGTCGCCGCCAGCCGGAGCCCGTCGCACCGATCCAGACCCCCAGGATCGATACGGTGACCACCCGGCCCAGGACGCCTGCCAGGTTGACCGGCCAGACGTCGAGCGAACCCCGGACCAGCAGGTTCACGGCGACCCAGCTCACGATCGCCAGGAGGGCTATGCCAACGTTTCTCATGTGGCGGTCAGATCAATCAGCGCATCGCTCAGATGCGCAGGGTGGAGAAGACCAGTTCCGCCCTGCTGTGGCCGCGGGCGCGCGATGCGGTGTGCCCGGGCGTCAACGACCGCCGCGTCCCGCCGCCGCGCGCAGCTCGCGCACGTCCAGGCTGCCGTTGCGGTCGAGATCCAGACGGTTGAGCAGGACCTGCATCTGCGGCGGCAACTCGTCACGCGTCACGCGGCCGTCCCGGTTCTTGTCAAAGCCCATCAGCTGGTTGGACTGCAGCGGCAGGCCGCTGCCGGGGCGTGCAAAGCCGCCTGCCCCGCCAAACGTGTTCCCCGCCGCGCCGAACCCGGCGTTCCCCGCCGCGCCGTTGGCGGCCCCGTCCGCCGCGTTCCCCGCGTCCCCCGCTGCGCCGTCCGCCGCACCCGGCGCGCCGAATCCCGGGACGGCATTGCCACCCATGTTCATCCCCGCCGCCTCGGCCGGCTGCAACTCGTCGGGTGTCAACTTCCCGTCACGATTGGCGTCCAGTTTGCGCAACGATTTCGCAGCGGCACCGATCTCCTTCTTCGACAGCGTCCCGTCGCCGTCGATGTCGAGCACCTGCATGAGCGGATTCGCGATCGCCGCGGCCCCTGGAACCGCGCCGGCGTCCGCCTCCCCCACCGCCGCCGCGTCCGGCGCCTCCCGCGCCTCCCGCTCGTCACCCCGCTCCCGGCGCTGCGCCTGAGCTACGGACACAGCGAGCACGAGCAGCACCCCGACACCGATCGACAGACTACGGCGACTCATCGCGTTTCTCCCGGAAAAACAGCCACGTTCTCGGTGCCCTGCGCGGAGGTTGCACCGAACAGTCCCAGTATAGCTGCGCCCGCAGCGGAAGGAAATGTAACGGTCCGGCCGGCCGTGCGGGCGGGCATCGCACAGCCGTTATGCCGGGCACATCCGGCCGGAACGTCACCGGGTGGCGAAGTGGCGGTCGGCGAAATCCAGGTACTGCCGCCAGTCGTAGTCGGTGACGTCGTGCTTCCCGCGGCGGATGTGGTATCCGATCGTCCCGGCCACCGGCGCGTCGACGGCCGGCATCTCCAGGGCCGGCAGGCCGGGCAGCCCCAACAGCTCGTAGGCCGGCGCCGCGTGCCGCGCGGCGAGGAACTCGCCCCGCGGATCGGCCCACCGGTCCTCCTCCGCGCTGGCAATGTACACCGGGCGCGGAGCCATGAGCGCCACGAGCATGTGCTGGTCGATCGGCAACTGGTCCTCCCGGCCGTTGTACTGCTTGAAGTTGCCGCAGAACCAGTGGGGGAATGACGTGTTGATCCGCGCGACCGTCTCCCCGAAACAACGCCGGCTCAGCGCCGCGCCGCCACACCCTGAGTTGTTCGAGATCACCAGGGCAAACCGCGGGTCCTCCGCGCCGGCCCACAACGCCGTCTTGCCGAGCCGCGAGTGGCCTAGGACGGCGACACGCCGCACGGCAATGTCGCCATCCGTTTCGAAATAGTCCATCGCCCGACTCAGCCCCCAGGCCCAGGCGGCGATCGATCCCCACTGGTCGTCCGCCGGCCGGGTCTGACCCGGCTCGTAGAACAACGGGTGCACGCCGTTCTGGAACCCGTCGTCGAAGTCCGGATCGATGTCGCCGTAGTAGATTGTGGCCAGTCCGTAGCCGCGCTGCAGAATCATCTCGACCGGCCAGCGACTGGCCGCCGTGCCGCGTGCCGACTCCGTCGCGCGGTGCGCCACCACCCCCTCGCCCCATTCGGGCATCCAACGCTGCGACAGGCGGATGCCGGGATCGGTGTGAATCGTGTGGTTACCGTGGAAGTTGAGCCCCACGAACAGCGGCACCGGCCGGCGCGCGGCGGCCGGCAGGTAGATCAGAATGTCCATCGACGGCCCAGCGCGATCCGGCCCGAAGTACACGGTGACCTGCTTGCGGATGGCCTTCCCCCCCAGCGCCTGGGCGTCCTGCTCGCACAGTTCGAACTGCAGGGCCGGCGGACGACCCGGACTCCGCCCGTACATCTGCGTGCGGAACATCTCGAGGATTTCCGTCCGGCGCGTCTGCCAGGCGGCTGCGTCCGTCACCGACTCGCCACTGGCCATGGTCAGCAGCTCGGGCAGAACGTACGCGGGCACTTTCGTCTCGTCGTAGTTCGGTTCCGGAACCTCTCCGGCACAGGTGCAGGCGCAGATCCAACGCGCACAGGAGCTGAGGATGGCAGAAATGGCAATCTTGTTCATCGCAGTGACTCCCTGACAGGCACAGTCGAAACGCTCCCTACGGCGGCCGCCATGAGCTTACCATCCGGTCCAGTCATATGGTAGACTCGTGCCCGGGGGGCAACTGGTGAGGCTCATGCAAGGAGTGTGCCATGTTGAAACCGGCAGACGTTGTTATCACAAGTCTGGGCCCGTGCAGGTTCGACTCGCCGCTGCGCCCGGCGCGGGAAGGCGGATTCGTGTCCGACTCCGCACGCATCCTGCAGCAGGCTGAGGTGAGCGACGAAGAGCCGCTGGACCCGTCGGTGGCCTTCGAAAAAGCTGGCCCGCGCAAGCGGATCTTCTTCCAGCCTCGCCGGACGACCGCCGCGATCGTCACCTGCGGCGGACTGTGTCCCGGACT
>DAISIS010000457.1:0-4714 GCA_036821925.1 Pirellulaceae bacterium | reverse complement strand
ACTGGGGAGAATAAGACATTCAGCCAGCCGGGAATCTGACGGCAGGAGGTGGCCATGATGCCAGCAGACGCAAGTCGCTCTCTCTGGGCGGGGGTATTACTGAGTATCGTCGCGGTTGTCGCGGGGGGCGTGGCGACCGCGCGGGAGGCCGAATATGAGGTCGTTGTCCAGGCCGACGTGATGGTGGCGATGCGCGATGGCGTCCGTCTGGCCACGGATATCTACCTGCCGGCACAGGACGGCAAACTGATCGCGGCGCAGCTGCCTGTGATCCTGGAGCGACGCCCGTACAACAAGGAGGGCTGCCGGGACAGCGCGCGGTACTACGCTGTCCGGGGCTACGTCTTCGTGGCACAGGATACGCGCGGCCGGTACAAGTCGGAGGGGGTCTGGCACTGGATGACGGACGACGGTCCGGACGGCGCGGATACCGCAGCCTGGATCGGCCGCCAGCCATGGTCCAATGGCAAGATCGGCATGATCGGCACGTCCTATGTCGGGGGCACGCAACACGCGCTGGCCATGGAAGGGGCGCCGGAACTGGCGACCGTGATACCGGTCGACGCGGTCTCCAACTGCGGCTACCAGGGGATGCGAAATGCCGGCGCGTTCGAGTTGCGCTTCTGGAACTGGATCATGTTCTGCAGCCCGAGCGGCAGTCGCCAGTCGCAAGACCCCGGCACCGCGCAAGTGTTGACGGAGATGATGAACAACCGCCACGCCTACCTGGCACAGCTGCCGGTGCGGCGCGGGACGACCCCGCTGAAACTGGTGCCCGAATACGAGGATTGGCTGATCGAGGCGATGCGGCACGGGACGAACGACGAGTTCTGGGCGCAGAACAACATCATCGACTTCCCGGAGCGCTATCAGGATATCCCGGTCTATCTGGTGGGCGGCTGGTACGATTCCTGGGCCGGCAACACGACCGCCAACTTCATGGCGCTCACGCCCCAGATCAAAGGGCCGGTGTACCTGATTATGGGACCCTGGATTCACGGCCAGCAGGATCAGGCGGCGCACGGTCAGGTGAGTTTCGGACCGGCCGCGGCGATTCCCGATGCGTGGGCCTGGCGGCTCGCCTGGTACGATCACTGGCTGAAAGGAATCGACAACGCCGTGGGCACGGCGCCCCCGTTCGCCACCCCGGTGCGGATCTTCGTGATGGGCACGGGGGACGGCAGCCGCACCGCGGACGGCAAGCTCAACCACGGCGGGTATTGGCGGGATGAACACGAGTGGCCGCTGGCGCGGACGCAATACGCCCGGTTCCATCTTCATCCGGCCGGCCGGCTGGCAACCGATCCGCCAGGGAACGAGTCTGCTGCGACCAGCTTTGTCTTCGACCCGCGCAATCCCGTGCCGACGATCGGCGGCAACATTTCGTCGGGCAACGAGATCATGCTCCAGGGGGCCTGGGATCAGCGGGGGGGCGAGCACATCTGGAACTGGCCGGTTCCGCTGCCGCTTTCGGCCCGCAATGATGTGCTGGTCTTCCAATCGGATCCATTGACTGAGGATCTGGAGGTGACGGGCGAGATCGCCGTCACGCTGTGGGTGTCCTCATCCGCCGTCGATACGGACTTCACTGCCAAGCTGATCGACGTCTATCCGCCCAGCCAGGACTTCCCCGGCGGGTTCGACTTGAACATCGGGGACGGCATCGTCCGCGCCCGGTTCCGCGAGTCGCTCAAGTACGAGAAGCTGATGGAGCCGGACGAGGTCTATGCGCTGACGGTGAAGCTCTACCCGACCTCGAACGTGTTCAAGAAGGGACACCGGATTCGGGTAGATATCTCCAGCAGCAACTTTCCGCGGTTCGATGTCAATCCCAACACGGGTGAGCCACTGGGGGAACACCGGCGGATGATATCAGCAGTCAACACCGTGTACCACGATGAGCACCGCCCTTCGCACATCCTGCTGCCGGTGATTCCAACGGCGAAGTAGTGGTAGAGGAAGGCCGGACGGGCGGCAGGCCGCGTGCCATGCGCTGTCTTCCCCGTGTCCACCAGCTGGGAGAGCACAGCATGACACGTTTGCTGCTTGGTATTGCCATACTCGTCGCCACGGCAACTGGCCGAGCGGGTGAAGTGACCATCCTGACCCCCCCTGTAGGCGAGAAAGCGTACCAGATCGCGGGCGCGGAGTTTGCGGCCTTGTGGGAGCAAGTGACTGGCCAGCGCCCGGTGCTCCGGCAGGCGGAGATCGATCAACCGGCTGCTCCGCCTGGCGACGTGGTGCTGATCGGTTCGGATGCTGTCCATCCGGTGGTTCACCGGTTGATCCATGGCGCGGTGCTCGAAGGCTTGAACCTCCAATATGGCGACGACAACTACCGGCTGCTCAGCGTGCCGCATGAGGAGCGGGATGTGTTGATCGTGGCTGGCGGCAGCGGGCGGTCGACGATTTATGCGGTGTACGACTTCTTTCGGCGTCAGGCCGGTGCTGAGTATTTCTGGGACGGCGATCGAATTCCGCGGCGCGACACGATCGAGCTGGCCGGGCTCGACGTGCTCGAGCGGCCGCACTTCAATTATCGTGGCCTGCGCTATTTCGCGCACCGTGGCCTCCACCGTTTCCAGGCTGAACACTGGGACCTGGACGACTGGAAACGCGAAATCGACTGGCTGCTCAAGAAGCGGTTCAACTTGTTCATGCTGCGCACCGGGATTGACGATCTGTTCCAGCGCGCCTTTCCCGATCAGGTGTCGTACCCGCCCAGCGATGGCCGGGATCCGGACGCGGCAGATCGCTCGTACGACGACCGCACGTCGTTCTGGGCGCTCCGGTACCGGGGCGAGCTGCGCCGGGAAGTGCTGCAGTACGCCCGCGATCGCGGGCTGCTGCATCCCGAAGACGCGGGTACGATCACTCACTGGTATTCGCATACGCCCAGTTCGTTCTACACCAGCCATCCTGGCTTCCCGGTCATCACCGATCAGAAGTCTGGCTATCAGCTCTCGACGCAGGCGATCTGGGACATCGAAGCGCAGCAGACGTGGGACGCCTACTGGAAGCTGACCGAAACGCACATCCGTGAGTTTGGCGGGGGCATGCCGCGACTGTTCCACACCATCGGGATGGCGGAGCGGACGTTCGGCTCCAGCGACCGGGACAATCTGCAACGGAAAGTCTACGTCTACCGCAAGACGCAGCAGATGATCCGCGAACGCTACCCGGACGTCCCCCTGTTGATCGCCAGTTGGGATTTCATCGGCTGGAAATGGACGGACGAGGACGTGCGCCGACTGACGGAGGAGTTTGACCCGCGGCGTACGATTATCCACGAGTATACGGCAGACATGTGCGACAAGGTGACCTACCGCGACTGGGGCCTGGTGGGCCGCTTCCCCTGGATCTTCGGCATCTTCCACTCCTTTGCGCGCAACAGCGACATCCATGAGGATTACACGATTCTTAGTGCGCGATTGGAGGAAGCGGCGGCCGATCCGCAATGCCGCGGGCTGGTTCTGTGGTCTGAGATCTCGCACAGCGACACCTTCCTGCTGGAATACCTGGCAGAGAACAGTTGGCGCCCGCAAGCGCTGGCCGCGTCTGACGCGGTGGATCGGTACTGCCGGACCCGCTACCCGAGCGAGTTGGGTTCGGCGATGCGGCCGGTATGGACCGCATTCCTGCCGCTCGCTCAGACCGTGCACTGGTCCATCAAGTCACCGGAGCGCACCGTCGTTTTTGACGAACCTCAGTTTCGTCTGCTCGCCAGCGGCCTGGCGACGCTCACGCCGCAGCGCATGGAGGCACTCGACGCTGCACGCCAGCGAGTGGCTCCGGAGCTGACCGTGGCGCCCGCGGCGCTCGCGCAGTTGGCCGGGCTGTCCGCCGCTTGGTACGCTGATGAGCTGTGGCGGCGCGATGCGGTGGACATGGCACGCACGGTGGCGAACCGCGCGCTGTTCGTCAGCTTGGCGCAGGGCGCCGCACACATGGAGGCCTGGCGGCAGAACCAGGCCGAGGCTGTTGCGATCGAGCGGATCGCGGAAGTGAATCGGGGACTCTTCGACGCGCTGGCCGACGTGTTGGCCCAGTCCGAGGAGTTCTCGATGGAGGCCAGCCTGCGGCGGCTGGAGCGGGCCGGCGAACTCGGCGGCGTGCAGCCGCAGGTCAATCCGCACTCCGAGCAGACGCTGAAGTCCAATGCGGAAAACAGCTACTGCCGCAGCCACCACTACGAACTGGTACACACGGTCAATCGCCGCGACGCGGACGCCTATTGGGGCTGGGTGTCGCAGCGCATCGCGAGCGGCGACCGCGGTCCGTGGCGGAACCCGGCGGCGTTGACCGAACAAGCCAAGGCCAACGCCGACCAATTCTATACGACGCCGCTGGCGGAGATGAGACCGACAGCGGCACGCGGACCCGCCGAGTTGGCTGCTGCATTACGGCGGCTGGCCAATTCAGTGCAGCATGTCGTGGACGCAGAAGCGGGCAATCGGTGATGGCCCGGTGCCCGCTCGTGAGACTACCCGTGACTGACCAAACGTGTCACGACCGCACAGCAACTGGAGACAACCTCTGATGAACGCTCGAATCGTGATCGTTCTGCCCCTGCTGACCTTGCTGGCCGTGCAGGCGGCCCAGCCGTGCGTGGCCAACGGCGCGGAGGGCCAACCTGTTACCGTTGTCCCACGCCCGGAAGAGATGGAGTGCGCTGACGGCAGCTTCACCATCGGGCCGCAGACTGCGATTGTCT
>DAISIS010000456.1:0-4733 GCA_036821925.1 Pirellulaceae bacterium | reverse complement strand
TCTCCCCGACCGCATCGATCACGTTCTCGTCGATCAGTTCCGGGCGCTGCCCCAGCATCGCTTCCGTGAGCGAGAGCGCCACTTCGCGGTCCAGGCTGATGACGATGTTGCCGTCCGCCTTGCCCGTCAGGCCGATGATGCCGGTGACGTCGCGCGTCGCATGCATGTTATCCCGCTGCTGCGGTTCCGCGAGCGTGACGTTGCAGCCGAACATGGACGCGAAGATGTCCGCCACCGACGCCACGAACGGTGCCGTGAACGACCCCATGAGAAGATGATCCTGTATACGAGTGCTGGTGCGCGCCGCTTCCACCTACGCATCAGGAAGCCGGCGTAGCGACGTGTTTCTCGACTTTGCCGCGCAACGTTTCTGCATCAAACGGCTTGATCAGGTAGTCACTGACACCGGCCTCGATAGCGCTGAAGACGCGGGCCTTCTCCGACTCCGTGGTCACCATGATAATGGGGACTTTCGAGCCGGTGGCGCGAATGCCCTGAATGACCTCCAGGCCATTCTTGTTGGGCATGTTCCAGTCTGTCAGCACCAGCATGAATTCTTGTTTGCCGAACTGAGCCAGCGCCTCATCGCCATCGTTCGCCTCGACGATCTGGTCCAGTCCTATGTCGTTGAGCGCCCGGATGATGATGCGACGCATGACCCGTGAATCGTCGGCAACGAGAACCGCGGAAGCCATGATTCCCCCTCGTCTGTCAATGCCCTGAACCGTTGTCACCAACGAGCGTCGATCACGCACGTTTAACGGAACTGTAGATCACCGCAGCGCGGGGGCCGCAGGGAGCGGGCCAAACCGGCCGATTTCTGCGGGGTGTCGTACCGATTGCAGGGAGAATGCCTGGGAATCAGCCCGCCGCAGCGCCGCGCGGCGCCGCGTGCGGCGGCCGCTCGCGACTGCGACGCGCGGCACCATTCCGCATTTCTTGCTTGTTGCCCGCCGCCATCCGACGCGCACGATACTGCAAGCTATGTTTCTGAGAATGAGCATCCGCCCACCACACGGGGAGGGAGACGACATATGTTCCTGGAAGTTTCGTTGGTCCGGCACGGCTTCATTACCGCCGAACAGTTCGTCGAGGCTGCGGAATGGCAGCTGGAGCAGCGTCCCCGGCTCGGCCGGCTGGCGCTGGAATCCGGCAAGTTGACAATGAAGCAGGTGTTTGCCGTGCTCGAAGCACAGACGGAAGGCGACAAGCCGTTTGGGGAAACCGCCATCGAACTGGGGTTCCTGACCAAACGGCAAGTGGCCAACCTGCTCCGCCTCCAGGCGCAGCGGACACCGCCGCTGCCCCAGTGCCTGATCGAGATCGGCGCCATCGATCCGGAGACGCTCGAGCAGGCCAGCTTTCGACTGCGCCATGAACAGACGGGCAATCCCCGGCACAAAGCGGAGCGGGCTCCGACGACCCGTCGCAATGGGCGTGCGCTGGTGTCTGCCGCGGAAGAGGCGGAATTCGCCAGCTGCTGAACTGATTCCAGATACGAGGAAAGACGTGATGTCACACATCGCTGACCAGGATCTCATTGCGGAGTTTGTTGTCGAGTCGCTCGAGCATCTTGCGGACATCGAGAGCCAATTGCTCGCGATGGAGGCCGCGGGTGAGAACATCGATGCCGACCTCGTCAACACCGTCTTCCGCGCGATTCACTCTGCCAAGGGAGCGGCCGGTTTTCTCGGGCTCAACACGATCTCCCGGCTGGCCCACAACATGGAAAACATACTGAACCTGTTCCGCAATCGCGAACTGGTTCCCACCACGTCGAACATCGACGTGCTGCTCCGCTGCGCGGACGTCCTGCGCCGCCTGCTGGAAGACACCGCCACCTCCAACGAAGTGGACGTCACCGAGCACGTCGAGGCGCTCGCGGAGATCGCGTCCGGCGCGCAGCCGGCGGCCCCGGCCGCGGCACCAGCGGCAGAACCACACGCGAGATCCGCCCCCCCTGCACCTGCGTGCCCGGTGACACCCGCCCGCGCAGACCTGCCGCCCCGCACGGAAGACAACGAGGACAGCGCGGAGCAGGAGCAGCCGGCGCCCGCCGGGCTGGCCGCCCCGGCCGCGTCGAACGCTTCCGGCCAGCCGGCCAGCGGAGCCGACAACTCCAAGCAGTTGGCCGGCAAGTATGCGGCGGACGCGAATATCCGCGTGTCAGTCGAACTGCTCGATGACCTGATGAACCTGGCCGGCGAGCTGGTGCTCAGCCGCAACCGGCTGCTGCAGGTCGTGGCAGCCCGCGACACGAATCAGATCGACGCGGTGGCCACCGGCCTGGATCATGTGACGGCCGATTTGCAGGAAGCGATCATGCGCACGCGGATGCAGACGATCGGCACCGTCTTCAGCAAATTCCGCCGCATTGTGCGCGACCTGAGCGTCAAGCTGGGGAAGGACTGCCAACTGCTCGTGGAAGGCGAAGACGTCGAGGTGGACAAGTCGATCATCGAGTCGATTGGCGACCCCCTCACGCACCTGATCCGCAACGCCGTCGACCACGGCATTGAAGCGCCCGAGCAGCGCGTCGCGCAGGGCAAGCCGGCGCAGGGCACCATCTATCTGCGGGCCTTCCACCAGGCTGGCAAGGTCCACATCTCGATCTCCGACGACGGCCGCGGCATCGATGCCCGGAAGGTCAAGGAGAAGGCGGTGGCCCACGGCCTGATCACCCCCGACCAGGCCCGCGAGATGAGCGACCAGGAAGCGGTCCGGCTGATCTTCCACCCGGGTTTCTCCCTGGCGGAGAAGGTCAGCGACGTGAGCGGTCGCGGCGTGGGCATGGACGTCGTGCGGAGCAACATCGAGAAACTGAGCGGGACGGTCAGTGTCGAGACGACGGTGAAGGTGGGCACGCGGATCGATGTGCGTCTGCCGCTGACCCTGGCCATCGTCCCCTCGCTGATCGTGCGGTGCGGCGCACGCAAGTTCGCCATCCCCCAGGCCAGCATCAACGAGCTGGTCCGCATCCGGGCCGCGGAAGTGGCCAAGCGGATCGAACACGTCAAGAACGCGGAGATGTTCCGGCTCCGCGGCGTCCTGCTGCCGCTCGTCCGCCTCAACCATGTCCTGTCGATGGCCCCGGCCGCTGCGCCGGAGGGCGCCGCCAGCGCCAAGGCGGTCTACATCATTGTGGTCGACTCCGCAGCGCTGCGCTACGGGCTGGTGGTGGACAGCGTGGCCGACTCCGAGGAAATCGTCGTCAAGCCGCTGGGACGCCACATCCAGGAGAGCACCTGCCTGGCCGGCGCGACCGTCCTGGGGGACGGCACTGTGGCGCCCATCCTGGACGTGACCGGCATCGCGACCCATATGAACCTGAAGATGGCCAGCGACGACAACACCCAACTCAAACGCAACGAAGGGGAAACGGAGGAGACGCAGACGGCGTTGATCCTGCGCAATCACCCCGACGAGCAGTTCGGCGTGCCGATGCAGCTGGTCGCGCGGCTCGAACGCATCCGCAGCGACAGCATCACCCTGGTCGGCATGCAGGAGGTGCTGCAGTACCGCGGCGGCACGCTGCCGCTGCTGCGAATCGAGAACCTGATCACGGCCCAGCCGGCGCCGCCGCGGCCGACCGTGTCGGTCATCGTGTTCACGGTCGCCAAGCGCGAAGTCGGCCTGGTCGTGCCCCAGCTGGTCGACATCCGCCAGGTCTCGACCAACGTCGACACGCGGACGCTCAAGCAGCGCGGCATACTCGGGTCGCTCATCGTGCAGGACACCACCACCCGGCTGTTGAATCTGTACGAACTGGCCGAGATCGCCTTCCCCGACTGGTTCGCCCAGACCGAGGCGGTGGTGGTGAGCCAGGAGCTTGGACCGGCCCGCCTGCTGGTCGTCGAGGACTCCGCGTTCTTCCGCACGCAACTCATGGGCATGCTGGAGGCGGTCGGCTACTCGGTGGCCGGCGCCGAGGACGGCCTGGAGGCCTGGGAGATGCTGCAGCACCCAGCGGAGCACTTCGACATGGTGATCACCGACATCGAAATGCCGCGCATGGACGGCCTGGCACTGGCGCAGAACATCCGCAGCCATGCGGCCCTGTCCCGGCTCCCCATCATTGCCGTGACATCGCTCGGAAGCGATGAGGACATTCAACGCGGGGAAGAGTCGGGCATCGATGCCTACCACATCAAACTCGAGCGTGAAGAGCTGATGAACACCATCGCGACGCACCTCACCCGAGCCGGTATATCGTCGTCATCTCCGTCTCTGGACCTGGCGTGTGCTGCCTACTAAGGAACAACAAATGAACGCTGTGGAAACCCCCACACTCGCGGGAGCAAGTGATACGCTGGAACTGGCGACCTTCTATGTGGGCGATCTTCTGGTGGGCGCAGACATCCGCCAGGTGGAAGAGATCAACCGCCAGATGGACGTCACGCCGCTGCCGCACGTGCCCCCCTTTGTGCTCGGCGTGCTCAACCTGCGGGGCAACGTGGTCACCGTCGTCGACTCGCGCACTATCCTCGGTGTGAAGTCGGACATCCCGTCGCGTCCCTCGCACAACGTGATCATCCGCTTCGAGGGGGAGCGGATTGGCCTGGCTGTGGACCGGATCGCAGATGTCGTGCGCACCACGACCGATGCGATCGATGAACTGCCGGCGAACTTCGACAGCATGGACACGCGGTTTCTCCAGGGCGTGTACGCCATGGAGAACGAACTCCTGCTGATTCTGAACGTCCAGGAAGCGCTGTCGCTGCAATGAAGTGGTA
>DAISIS010000455.1:0-4737 GCA_036821925.1 Pirellulaceae bacterium | reverse complement strand
GTCCGTCAGGAACTTGGAGGTGGCGCACGCGGGACGCTCGGCCACCGCCGAGTTCCTGACGGACCTGTTGACGGAACAGACGTAGCGGCGGCCCAGCGGCAAGCCGCCCGAAGTGTGGACCGGTGTGGACCGGTGTGGATCGGTGTCGAGGCGATGAGCAGTTCTGCGGAAGAAAGCCGGTTCGTCGTGTTTCACGGCGACGTGAATCCGCACCGGGGCCATGTCTATGTGCAGGGGCCGGCCGTCCCGCACCGGGATTGGCAGCTGCGCGGCCAGGTCCACGGGCCGCGCTCGCGACTCACCCGGACCCTGCCAGCCACGGTCCCGCTGCAGGATCTTGGTGCCGGGCCGAGCGCGCTGGCCCGGGCCCTGGTGCCCGATCCGTGCTGTTGGACGCCCGGGCGGCCGTACCTGTATGACGTCGAAGTCGAGATCTGGAGCGGGGCTCGGCAGTTGGACGCGTTCCGCCAGCCGCTGGGGCTGCGCAGGTTCGGCCTCGACCGCGGCCGGTTCCTGCTCGAAGGGCAGCCCTGGCCCCTGGTCGGCTGCTACGACAGTTCGGTCCTCGCCGGGGGGTGGCAGGCGTGGCGCGAGCTGGAGGTGGCGCGTGTGGTGGCGGACCCGTCGGAGGCCATCTGTGAAGAGGCATCTGAGGAAGGTGTGGTGCTGATTGCCGATCTGTCGCGCGCCGCGCCGGGTGTGCTCGCGCGCGAAGTCCAGCGGGTCGGCAAGTGGGCGGCCGTGATGCTGGTCCTGGTCGATGCCCACCACGCGGCGCACTTGCCGCTGCGCACGCAGGCTCCCAACACGCTGCTGGCAGCCGAGCTGACCGGCCCTGATTGGCCGCTGCCGACGGCGCCCTGGCCGGTGGTCGTAGGCGACGTGACGGGGTCGGCGCCGCAGTGTCCGGACGCCGGCTGCGCGGCATGGATCGCCCGCCAGCGGCTGCCCGCCGCCGTGCCTCTGGAGCAGGCCGCCGCGCACTGCCGCCAATGCTGGGCCGCGCTCTCGCCCGCGCCGGCTGCCTGCGTGGGATGTCTTGTGTAACGTGTCGTGTGTAACGTGTCGTGTGTCATGGGGGGGAGTCTGTGCACCATGTCTGAGAGCCACGACATTCCGCCCGATCTGGCCCGCTATGCGCGCCAGATGCGTTATCCCGCCATCGGTGTCGACGGCCAGCGGCGTCTGTTGAGCTCGCGCGTGCTGGTCGTCGGTTGCGGCGCGTTGGGCTCCGTGCTGGCCAACACGCTCGCGCGCGCCGGCGTCGGGATGCTGCGCATCGTCGACCGCGATTTCCTGGAGATGAACAACCTGCAGCGGCAGGTGCTCTACGACGAGCAGGACGTGCGGTCAGGGCTTCCGAAAGCGATCGTGGCGAAGGCGCGTCTGGAGCGGATCAACGCCCAGGTGCAGATCGAGGCGGTGGTCGCGGACGTCGCGCAGCGCAACATCGGCCAGCTGGTCGAGGGTGTCGACCTGATTGTCGATGGCACGGACAACTTCGAGACGCGCTATCTGCTCAACGACGCCGCCATCCGCTGGCAGGTGCCGTGGGTCTATGGCGGCTGTATCGGTGCCGAGGGACAGTCGATGACGATTCTGCCCGGGGTGACCCCCTGCTTCCGCTGCCTGCACCCCGATCCGCCGCCGCCAGGCGCGCTCGAGACGTGCGACTCCGCCGGCATTCTGGCGCCGATCGTGAACGTGATTGCCTCGCTCGAGGCCTGCGAGGCGCTGAAGATACTCACCGGGCACCTGGAGGCGGTGAACCGCGAGTTGCAGGTGTTTGAATTGTGGGACAATCGCGTGCGGCAGGTCCGGCTGGATGCCCTGCGCGAACACAGCCAGTGCCCGGCCTGCGTGCAGCGCCGGTTTGAGTGGCTCACGGGCGAACGCGGCAGCCACACGGCGGTCCTCTGCGGCCGCAATGCCGTGCAGCTGAGCTTCCCCGAGCAGGCGGCCGTTTCACTCGCGATGCTGGAGGCCCGGCTCGAGGGGATGGGCCCCGTCACACGCAACGCGTACCTGCTGCGTCTGACACTCCCGGCGCATCAGATCACGGTCTTCCCCGACGGACGCGCGATCATCGCGGGCACGGAGGACCTCGCCGAGGCCCGAACGCTCTACGCGCGCTACGTCGGCGTCTGACTCCCGGCAGCCGGGGTGCGCCACCGTGGCTGGCCGCCGTCCGAAACGAAACCGCCGTCCGAAACGAAACCGCAGACCGGCGGAAACGCAGGAAGCCGGGTGCGACTTCGCTGGACTTCCGCCGACTGCGGTTTGTGAGTCACCTGGCACGACCCGCTGCCGGAGCCGGGTGAAGCCTGGTGGCGGCTTCCCCACAGCCTGGACGGCAGGCCGGTAGGGTTCCTATTCGGCGGTGGTGTTGGACGTCTGGGCAGGACCCGCGTCGCCGGTCTTCGGCTTCTCGGCCGCGCCTTTGCAGCCCACCATGGGCAGCACGACAGCCGCCAGAACAACACACACCAACAGCATCTTACGGATGGTCATGACGATCTCCTCTAAGAAGTTACTTCTACAAGAGTTGCGATTTTAAACGCGCTGCCGCACCGGGGCAAGTACTGACCGGCGCCAATCGGCGGACGAGCGGCCGGGAAGGACGGTCTGGACCACACAATCCGCAAAGTCGGTCGCTCCCGCTTAACTTCACATGTCGGCAAGCCGATGGATGAAGGTGGGGCGGTCTGCCTGCTGGTTCCCGTTTCCTGGATCGTTCGCGAGCAGCGCAGCGCGGTGGCGATGGACCTGACGAATCCCATACAGTCCGAGACAGCGCGGCGTTCGACCGCGCACCGACACGCCACACAGCTGGGCGCCTGGGAACTCCTGGGGCCCATCGGTGCCGGTGAGTGGTCGACTGTGTTCCAGGCGCGCCCACGCGGCTGTCCGGCCGACTGGCCGGCCGACTATGCCGTGAAAGTGGCCCGCGTGGACGGGCCCGCAGGTGCGTGCGCCCAGACGCTCATCACGCGTGAAGCGACGGTCGGTCGGGTGGTGGTCCATCCGCATCTGATCGCGGTCTTGGCGGCCCAGCTTGACACGGCCCCCTGCTACCTGGTCATGCCGCTCCTGCAGGGTGCCACGCTGCAGGCGGTCCTGGCGGCGTGCGGACCGCTGCCCGCACCCCAGGCGCTGTGGATCGTGCGGCAGACTGCCGAATCGCTCGAGACGCTCCATCAGGCCGGCTGGATCCACGCCGACATCAAGCCGGGGAACATTCACGTGTCGCCGTCGGGGCATGCCACACTGATTGACCTGGGGTTTGCGCTGCGGCGGGGCAGCCCGGAATGTGCGCCAGGAGCAGCCCTGCGTGGCACCCTGCGGTACACGGCGCCCGAGATGATCAGTTCGGCGGTGGCGGTGGACGAACGCAGCGACATCTACAGTCTGGGGATCACGCTCTACGAGCTGCTCACCGGCGAGCCGCCCTTTATCGATGAAGATCCGGGACGCCTGATGTTGGCGCATCTGCAGCGTCCGGTGCCCAATCCACGCCGCCGGCTGCCGGGGCTCCATCACGGCGTGCATGCGCTGTTGCGCGGCATGTTGGCCAAGGAGCCGCTCCGCCGCCCGTCCGCCGCGGAACTCATCCGGCAGCTGGTCGCGCTGGAGATCGCCACGCTGGCCGAACGCGGAGCTGCTCCCGGTGCGCGCGGCTCAATCGAGTATGCCGACCAGTCGGTCGACAATCATGTCGGCGATGTTCAGTGCGGATGTGGCGGCCGGTGAGGGGGCGTTGATGACGTGCACCAGCGGCCCGGTCTGCTGGATCAGGAAGTCATCGACCAGCGCGCCGTCGGGGGCGATGGCCTGAGCCCGGACGCCGCTGCGGCCCACCACCAGGTCCTGCTGGCGGATAGCAGGCACGAGTCGCTGCAGGGCCCGCACAAAAGCCCGCTTGCTGTAGCTGCGCACCATCTCGCCCAATCCGACCCGCCAGTATCTTGTGGCCAGTTTGAGAAAGCCCCGGTTGGCGACCGCATCCCACGTGTCGCGCACGCTGATGGCCGTCTTGTGATAGCCCTCGCGAGCCCACGCGAGCACGGCGTTCGGGCCGCACTCGACGCCCCCTTCCATCATGCGGGTGAAGTGCACGCCCAGAAACGGGAAGCTGGGATCGGGCACCGGGTAAATCAGGTTCCGGCACAGGTGATGCGCGGCGGGCACCAACTCGTAGTACTCGCCCCGAAACGGGACAATCCGCACGCTCGGCTTCTGACCGCTCATCGCCACCACGCGATCGCTCTGCAGGCCGGCACAGTTGATGATCGATCGCGCGTGAAACGCCCCGAGGGAGGTTTCCAGCACGAACCGGTTCTGCTCGCGGCGGATCCCCACGACCTGTGTTTCCGTGCGGACCTGCCCCCCCGCCTTCTGCACCAGCTCGGCCAGTCGCTGGCAGACGTGGCTGAAGTTGACGATGCCCGTTTCCGGCACGTGGACCGCATCGACTCCCGCGGCGTACGGCTCCAACTCCCGCAGACGCTCCGGAGAAATCCGCTCGCACTGTACACCGTTGGCCAACCCCCGCTCGTAGATCCGCTGCAGCGCCGGGATTTCGCGCGGGTCCACCGCCACGATCACCTTGCCGCAGCGGTCGAACGGAATCTCCTGCTCGCGGCAGAAGGCCTCCATCGACTGCCGGCCCGCCCGGCAGTTCGTGGCCTTGAGCGACCCGGGCGCGTAGTAGATCCCGGCGTGGATGACGCCGCTGTT
>DAISIS010000454.1:0-4777 GCA_036821925.1 Pirellulaceae bacterium | reverse complement strand
ATTGCGCCGACCACGGCTGCCGAGAAGCCGGCCGGCCAGTGGCAAACGCTGGATATCATGCTTGTCGACCGGCATGCGACGGTGAAGCTGAACAATCAGACGATCGGTGAACCGGAACCGGTACATGGCATGTACCCTTGCCTCGCTGCCACCGGAGCCTGACCAGCTCAAACCGTCTCGATGCTGTCGATTCCGCCGTCGCCGACAACGCTCGACGGAGCGGTTCCCGTGACGGAGTGAACTGACAGGCGTCCGATCCGGCCCGCTTCCACGGTCACCGCGGGCTCCGTCGTTTCCTGGGCCATCACGTGCCGCAGGCACAGGTGTTGGATCTCTCCCGCCTTATGGGAGACGATCCGGCTGATGCGCTCCGCCAGGACGTCCTCGACCAGCAGTGTCCGGACGGCGGCGTCCGGCTGGATCTCGACCAACGCACCGGCGACCGGCACGTCTGCGGTGCGGAGGACCTCGACATTGCGCACGACCAGCGAGTCGACCGGCCCGTGCACCTGGATGTACGCCGCCTCGGCCGCTCTGTCGGTGTCCTCATAGATGCGCAGCCCATCGACAAGGACCGACTTGATGTTCATCTGCGGAATATCGCCGTTCTCGCCCAGCCCCTGCATGCAGCTGGCCGCACCCAGATCGACCAGGACCCGGCCGTCCGACGGCTGATGGGTGGTGATATTCCGCAGGATCAGATTCTCAATGGTCCCCCCGACGCTGAACAGGACCGGCGTGCGATAGGTGTAGTTCGGCTGGAGCGCACGCAAGTCGACGGTGTCGAAAATAATGCTGCCGTAGTTGCCGCCCGTCTTGTTGAACCAGGGCTCGACGTAGAATCCGAAACTCTTGTACGTGCCGGTGACGTTGCGGATCACGACCCGGTCCAGCCGCCCGGTCCCGCGGGACAGGAGTCGGATCCCCTGGTCGGCGGCATTGAGCGTCACGCCGTCGATCAGCACGTCGGTGATATCGGAGACCAGGTCGTTTTCGTCGGGGGCCAGCGCCAGGAAATCATCTCCGGCGTCCCCTTGCAGGTTCTTGATCACCAGGAACTGGCCCGGTCCCCAGAAGTGCAGTCCGTCCTGGTTCTGGGCGTCCGTGCCGTTGGGGCAGTCGATATAGATGTTCTCCAGTGTCGTGCGGTAGAAGTTCGCCATCAACATCGCGAAGGTCCGCTGATCACGAATCGTCACGTCGCGCATCGTGAAGTTCTCTACCCCGAAGAACTCCAGCGTAATATTCCAGCGTGTCTTGCCGAAACAGGACGGTGCGCTCTCCCGCTGTGTCTCGTCCACGTCGTAGTGGTGGACCTGCTCTCGGCAGTTGTTGTTGTAGGTCCCGCCGAGAAGTGTGATGTTCTTGTCCAGTCGCTCGCCTTCCACGCGGGGCCGCGCGTTGCTGAGCACCGGCTTGTTCGTGTTCGCCTTGTGGAAGAACCCACAGGCGGGATTGAGGCACTGGATTGTCGTGTTGGCGTGGACCCGCAGCCCGGCAGTCAGCGCCGCGCCGTCCATGATCAGATGGAGCGATCCCCATTCAGCGGCTTTGTCGAGCACTGACTGCAGGATGGCGGTGTCGTCTGTTCCGCCGCCAGTTTCGACATGGCTGTCGAGTTTCGCCCCCGTCTGGCTGGCAATCACAATGTGCCGGCCTGCGCGTGGCACGGCATCTCCAGCACCGGGTTCCTGAGCCGACTCTGCGGTTCGCGGCACGAGTCCGGCGGCGAGCAGCGCGGCGCTTGCGGAAGTGAACGAACGTCCAAAGAAGGACCGGCGGCTGGACTCGAAACGATCTGCGGGAGCGGGGGTGGTCATGGCGTGACCTTTCCATGCGGGTGGCAGCTGGCAGGAATGAACACGACTGAGCACGCGGGTTCTCGTCAGGTGTGTTGAGGCGAGATGCCCACTGCGGCGCCGCGCAAGGCAGCCCGCGGCGCCGCCGCCATGCTAGCCGCTACTGTCGCACGGAGCAAGCAGGTCCTGTGATCGCACGCCCTGGCTGACGCCGTGCGGCACGCCCACCTCAAAGGTGCCCTGCAACGCGATCGACTCGGCCGACGAGCCGACCATCACCGTGAATGTGCCGGGTTCGACGACGCGCTGCATCTGGCGGTTCCACAGAGCGAGTTCCCGGCCCGGGACCACGATCGTCACTCGCCGGCGCTCGCCCGGCTGCAAGGCCGTCTTCACGAAACCGGCGAGTCGCATCACCGGGGTGGTGACCGACGACAGCTCGTCGCGCAGATAGAGCTGCGCGACTTCCTGGCCAGTCCGAGAACCGGTGTTCTGGACCGCGAAGCTCACACGCACATCGTCATCCGGCTGGACGACCGGTGTCTCCACCGTCAGGTCGGAATAGCTGAACGTCGTGTAGCTCAATCCAAAGCCAAACGCCCACAGCGGTGCGGGGGAGGAGAAGACATAATCGCGTCCGAGCTGCGTCGGGCTCCCGGGCCGGTGATAGAAGCCGCGGCCACTCGGCTTGTAGTCGTGCACGGTCGGAATGTGCCCGGCACTCTGCGGCACAGTTATGGCCAGGCGGCCCGATGGATTGACGGTACCCAGCAGCACGTCGGCCACCGCGTACCCTTGCTGCTGGCCGGGATAGAACGCCTCGATGATCGCCGGAACCTGCTGCTGCATCCACGGCACACTGTACGGGCGGCCGTTGAGAAAGACGACAATCACCGGCCGGCCCGCTTGCAGCACGGCGCGCACCAGATCCTGCTGCACTCCGGGGGGCACCGGGTCGGTCACATCATAGCCCTCACCCACCGTGCCGGACGCCGGGAGGCTGGGATCCTCCCAGCCGACACCGCTGAGGATCATGCTCGTGTCACCCAGCACGACTATCGCCACGTCGGACTGCCGGGCCGCGGCGACGGCGGCCGCAAAGCCGGCCGTGGAAGATCCGGTCAGATCACACCCTTTTGCATAGTGCACGGCCACGCGGTCTCCCAGCCGTTCCCGCAGCCCGCGCAGGATCGTGACACCGTCCTGGTTGTTCTTGCTCCAGCAGTAATCTCCAAACTGCACCTGATCAGCGTTGGGACCGATCACGGCGAGGGACTTGAGCCGGGCCGGATCTAGTGGCAGCAGAGCGCCTTCGTTGCGCAGCAGCACAATCGATTCTTCGGCGATGCGCTCGGCCAGCGCCACATGCTCGGCACAACGGACGATCTGCGGCAGATTGTCGATGTCGGCGTCCGGCCGCCCGTCAAACAACCCGGCCATGAACTTCGTGTACAGCACGCGTCTGACCGCCTTGTCGACTTCCGCGATCGGCAGCCGATCGTCCCGCACCAGTTGAGCCAGGTGCTGGTAGCAGGTCGGGCTGGGCGCCTCCAGGTCCACACCCGCGACCAGCGCCTGGCGGCCGGCTTCAGCGTTGTCGGCGGCCACGCGGTGCAGCCCGGCATTGAATTCGACACCACCCCAGTCGGAATAGGTGTAACCGCGGAATCCCATCTCGCCGCGCAGCAAATCTTCGAGCAACCAGCGGTTGGCGTGCGACGGAATGCCGTCCACTTCGTTGTACGCGGGCATGAGCGACAAGACGCCGGTCTCCCGGATCACCTGTTCGACCGGCGGGAAGTAGGTGCTGCGCAGCTCCCGCTCCCCCAGATTGCAGTTGGCGATGTTGATGCCGTTGACGGGCGTGCTGTAGCCGGCGAACGTCTTGAGCATGGCCAGCGCCTTGTGAGGTGCCAGAGGCTGCGTCCGCAAGTCACCCTGGATGCCCAGGGTATAGGCCGCGCACATGCGGCCGACCAGGAACGGACTCTCGCCCACACACTCCTCCACCCGCCCCCACCGCGGATCACGTATGACTTCGATCATCGGCGTGAGCAACTGGTTGAGTCCGGCCGCGCTGGCTTCCCGACTGATCTGGGCCCCCATCTCACGCGCCAGGTCCGGGTTCCAGGTGCAGCCCAGTGCCAGGAACTGCGGATAGATTGTGGCCCCCTGCGCCAGCACGCCGTGGAGCCCTTCGTTGGCTGTCAGCGCTGGAATACCCAGCCGGGTCCTCTCGCGCAGGTACTGCTGCGCCGCTGCCAGGCGGCGCGCGGACTGGAACAGATCGTCGCCGAAGTGGGCACAGAGCACCCCCGGACTGCGATCGCCAAAGAGCCGTTCCAGCGAGGCCGCGTCGACGCCGTCGCCGTCCATCTCAATAGCGCTCGCCGACTTCTGCGTCAGCTGCTCGACCTTCTCCTCGAGCGTCATCCGGCCCAGCAGGTCCTCCACACGCCTCTCGACCGGCTGCGCGGGGTCGCGATAGACTTCCTCCGCTGCCCCACCGCGGCCGGCCGGCGCGACAGCCACGGCGAACAGAACGATGGCCGCCAGACGCGCGATCATGGTATCCTCCCCGAACTCCACACCGCTCCGCCCCCCCCGTCACTCACGCGAAATCGCGCATCGTCCGCGGCGAGATATCCTTGACGCGCGGCGTGGACAGCGGCGGCCACTGCGACCGGTCCAGCCGATATCCGGCGTCCGGGACGAGCGGCCAGACGATGGGCGCCAGGCACAGCACGGCCGCCTGGAACCCCTGCAGCGTGGCGCCCAGGTTGCCGGTGTGGGCCGAATTGTCGGCCTCGTTCTCGATCACAAAGGGGCCGGCAAAACCGCGCTCCATCAATGTCTCCAGGAATCCCCGCCAGTCCATGCTGTCGTTGCCGCCGAACCCGGGCAGCATCGGCTCGTAGTGGTGCCGGTCCCACGCGTGGGCCGGGATCGGCACACCGGCCCGCTCCGCCAGCTGGCCC
>DAISIS010000453.1:0-4781 GCA_036821925.1 Pirellulaceae bacterium | reverse complement strand
TCGTCGAGTGTGACGCAGCCGGCGTAGCGTGCCGGCGGCTGGCCGGTGACCAGTTCGTGCAGGAACGCGGCCCACATCTGCAGGATGGCGTCCGAGAAGCCAAACTCGAAAATCGCCCCGGAAACGGTCTGGAACGCAGTCTCGTAGCCGGTCTGCACCTGCCCCCACACCGGTTCACCCCCCGCGTACTCCAGCAGTTCCAGCCGCTTCGGGTCGCGCGTCGAGAAGCGGACGGAGGTGCGGGTCCCCAGGATCTCGAGGTACCACGAGTTCTTCTCTCCAGGCGCGATACGCTGCATCTTGAACGTCATGGGAAACGACTCGCCGGTGGCCGGATCACATCCCTCGCACAGCAACGTCGCATTGTCCCACGTATCGCACGGAACCTCCGCACCGTGGCCATCCGGACGCTGCGGTACGATGTTCGACAGCACGGCCCGCACGTTGCGGGGCTCCCAGCCCGCTCGGAACGGGACGGCACACACGTGCATGCCCAGGTCACCCAGCACGCCGTACTGACCGTTGAATTCGGCGATGCGTTTCCAGTTGATCGGTTTGTTCGGGTCCAGGTCGCTGGTGTGCAGGAACCCGGCATTGACCTCCAGGACGCGACCGAAGGCGCGCCGCTCCAGCAGGGCAGCGATGCGTTGGACGGCCGGATAGAACATGAACTGCGACGCACAGCGGACGAAGACGCCGGGATGCTGCGCGGCGCACCCGACGATCGCCAGGTGGGCGGCCAGGTCGATCCCCACCGGCTTCTCGGCCATCACATGCTTGCCGGCCCGGATCGCCGCGCAGCACACTTCCTGATGGAAATGATGCGGCACGGCCACATAGACGGCGTCCACCGCGGCATTGGCCAGCAGCGCGCGGTAGTCCTGCGCATACTGGCCGATCGCCGGAAAATGCTGGCGAAACCAGTCGAACGCCGGACCGCTCCGGTTCGACACGGCGACAATCTCCGGGCGGGCTTCGGCGTGCAGCAGGTGGCACCAGCGTGCCGCAGCGCTGGCAAACTCGCGTCCCATCAGGCCGCACCCGATGACTCCAAAGCGAACGGTTCTCATAACACCTGCTCCCCCAGACGCTGCCGTTTATGGGACATCACACCGGCCAGCAGGCGCGCCGCGTTGTCGTGGAAGATGGCGGCGACTGCCGAGCGGTCGCGGATCCCCAGTTCCTCGCACGCCTGCCGGATGGCACGGATGTCTTCGTACATCATGAGCGTGTAGCGCGCTTCCGTCTCCGGCGACTCGCGGTCCGTGTTGAAGTGGAACGGATAGCTGGTCCGGTTGATGTACGTCCGGCCACGATACTGGCGGCGGCCGCGCATGTAAAAGACCGGGTTGTCCGACCCGTACAGCAGTCGCTGCGTGCCAAGGTGCTCGAGCGCGATGCGATGTGACGCCGGATTCAACACCGCGGAGGTGTCGAAGTACAAGCCGTCGTCGTCGGCAAACTGGGGCAGCGCCTCCAGCGCATGCGGCTCCGTGTAACAGCGGCCGAGGTGGGCAAGCACGATCACGATGTGCGGGTACCGGCGGCGGATCTCGCGCACTTCCCGGACATTGTCCGCATGCCCCAGCCGATCGGCCTTGGGCACATGCAGCGTGACCCACGCGTGCCGATCGTCCAAGACCTCCAGGATATGGTGCGGCAGGAACTCGAAAATGCTGGCCTCCAGGTGGGCATCACGCGTGTCTTCATCGGAACTGATCAGGCTGTAGTAGGGTTTCACACCGATCACACTCGGCGCATCCAGCAAGGCCGCTACGTCGTCTGGCGTCCACTGCGGCCGCACCGCCGGCAGGCTGTACCAGCCCCGGCCCGGGCACTCCGCCTGCAGGTACCGGTTGCAGCCTGCGACGTCGTAAGCCAGATCGGGCGTGCCCAGCACCAGGCAGCGGACCTCCCGGCCCGGAAAGACCGTCCGGTAGCAGTGTTCGGCCGTCGGCGCATCGATCGGCTCGAACACCTCGTTGACCCAATACTGCCGCCGCATTGCCTCCGTCATCGGCCGCAGGCGCAACCGCGGATCCGTGACATGCGTGTGGGCATCAATGATCCGCGGCGGCAGCCAATCGGCCAGCTGCTCTGCCCAGAACGCGTGGTCCACAGCGGTGTATGTCCAGTGAAAGTGGAGCGGAATGTCCGTCATGATGATGGCCTCGCATCCTGCCGCGGTAGCGCGCACAGGTATTCCTGGTATTGATCTCGATAGAACGCCGCGTGCTCGCCCGGCTCCAATGGCCGCGCGGGGGGCACCATCGCCTCCGACAGTTCGGCCAGCGACCTGTGCGGTTCCACCAGACCGCGCGCCAGAATCGCAGCGCCCAGCAGACTGGCCTCACCCGAACTCAGACAGGCCAGCGGCAGGCCGGTCGCATCAGCCAGAATCCGGGTGGTCACCTGGCTCAACGCCGCCCCGCCCCCCATCACCAGACGCTCGACGGGCCAGCCGGCGGCGGGCAGGAACTCCAGGTAACGCGTCAGTTCGAAGGCCAACCCTTCCACGACGGCGCGCAACACGTCGGCCGGACGATGCGCGAGTTGCAGCCCGGCCAGGCGCCCGTGCGTGCCGGACGCGAGCCCGGAGACGCCGGCTGAAACCAGGAACGGCCAACAGCGGATGCCCGCGCTGCCCGGTTGCGTGGACTCCAGCAGCGCTTCCACCGCCGCGCCGTCCAGGTTCCCCAGCCCCATCAGGTTCAAGGCCCAGGTGAATGCCGACCCGCCATTGACCAGCGAGAGGATCTGGCCGCACAGCCCGTCCACAACATGATGGCAGACGAACGCTTCATCGATCACCGGCGCAGCCAGGCGGTCGTGGACCGCCAGCAGCACCCAGGCCGTTCCGGTGCCGACCATGACGGTCCCCGCGCGCACCGCGCCAGTGCCGAGCGCCGCCGCGTACTGGTCGTGAATCGCCGCCGACACTGGCGTGCCGGCGCGCAGGCCGGTCTGCCGCGCGACGTCCGCCCGCAGCCCCCCCGCCGCCTCGCGCGCCGAGATCAGCTCGGGCAACTGACCGGCGTCCAACCGCAGCCGCCGCAGCAGTTCCGGATCGTAGTCGCGCAGCCAGGGATTGAGCAGCACCGTCAGGCTGCCCGACGTCATGTCGTGCGCGCCGCGCCCGCACAGACGCCCCACGATGATGTCGCCGACGAAGCCCACACGGTTCGGCGGCGTCAGCAGCCCCGGTTGCTCCTGGTGCAGACGCAGCGACTGGCCCACGCTCACGCCGGGCACCCCCCGGCCCAGCCGCTCCAGAAGCCACGACCGCCCCAGTTCGGACAGCAGCGCGCGGTCGAACGGCCGCCCGCGCTGGTCGAGCCAACTGATCACGCGTCCTACCGGCTGACCGTCCGGCGCGAGCACCTGCATCGCGCCCCCCTGGCTGGAGACACCAATCGCGTCGATGCCGGACGGATCGACTGCGCCGGCCACCTGCTGCAGCACCGCCAGCGTCGCCTGCTCGATCGCATCGAGATCCTGTTCCACACCGCCGGCGGCGGCGTGCAGCAACGGGACAGGTGACGCCGCCTGTGCCAGAGGCTGGCCCGCGCTGTCGGTCACGAGCGCCTTGATGTTGGTCGTGCCCAGATCGAGGCCCAGAAACATCGCTCAGATCTCGCAATAGTCCGCGTCGATCAATTCCGCAGCCAGACGCAGCCGGCGGCGGGCGTCACCGAAACACACGGCGTTGTGATGCGGGCCACCGGACTGTGCGTACCGGGTCAGGAACTCCCGCACCGGCACACGCGGCCGGATCTTGAAATGCGGGACGCAGAACCCGGAAAGCGGACCGTAGTCTTCAATCGCCACCGGCGCGGCAATGATACGCCACCTGCCGCCCGGCCCGAGCGTCAACACAGTGAACGTCGCCGGGCCCGGCTCGAGGCAGGTGACCAGCGCCAGCTGGCGGTCGCGCGTGCGTGTGATCGGCGTGGGCCGCGCGACCAACGGGATCTTCCGGTCGCGCCGCGCCATCCCGGCGTTGGCTTCACCCATGTGACTCATGAACAGGCTCTCCCCGGCAAAGTCGATCGTGAAGATCTCGGAAAACGTCGCCGGCGGGTTGAGCCAGTTGAAGAACGCCGTGGCGGCGGCAGCGATCAGATCCCCTTCGCCGCCGAAACCGATCCCCTCGGCCATCAGGCGGCTCGCCGCCACAAACGGCAGCGACGACGTACGCTCGTCATCGCCGAACGCCGTGAACTGGTAGGTCAAGGCGCTCAACGCGTGGTCGTGAACCATGCCGCGTACCGCCAGTTCGGCCCGCGCGGTCGCCTCCAGATCGGCCGCGGTCACATCCGCAGCGACGTCGTAGTCGTGCTGGTATGCGTCGACCAACCGGGCCACCTCCGCGCCCCCGGCCGCGGCCGCGCGGCAGATGTAATCCTCCACCGTCAGGTTCGTCCAGGAACAGCCGAGCGTCGCGGCCAGATGCGTCGTGTCGAGCGCAAAGTCGCCCATGCCCGGGAACGGATAGCCCAGCATACCGATGCGCGCCGAGCGCAGCCGGCGGACCGCAGCGGCGGCGGCGCAGAAGTCGCCCAGCTCCGCCAGACCCGCGGCATCGCTGATCAGACTCGTCACGTACTGGAAGGGAACGCCGCTGCGCACCAGCACGTTGGCCAGATCCTGCGTGCCGTGCACGCCGTGGTTGTCGACCATCTGCTCCTGCGAAAACGACTGGTCCACCGCGGGCAGCTCCTGCGTGTTCCAGATCATGCACGGCAACCGCGTGCGGGTGAGGGCCGGCAGCGCCAACTGGC
>DAISIS010000452.1:0-4784 GCA_036821925.1 Pirellulaceae bacterium | reverse complement strand
GCTGCACCGCCGGGTGCCAGCTCGACACCTCCGACTGCGGGCTGGCGCGCTGCGTGCGGCCTGCCCCCTGCGTCTCACGTCTTCCGCCTCCGCCGCTGGGCCACGTCCTTCTGCAGTTTGGCGAACTGCGCCATGACCGAGTTGACCACCGGATCGTTCGCCTGGGTCGGCGTGGTGGCCGTCTGGCCGGCCGCCGGCACGCTCTCCCGCACATTCACAGCCCGGTCGGCAATCAAGTCCGCCTGCTTCTCCACCAGTTTGCGGAGCTGCTGCAATTCCGTGCTGAGCTCGCTTTTCTGGGCCGCGATTTCGCGCTGCTGCTGCGTCACGGTTTCGTTGAGTTCGGCCGCATGGTTGCGGACGAGTTCCAGTTCCGTTTCGAGCGCCTCCCGCTCCTGGGCCAGTGCCGTGAGCGTGTCGGGATCAACGCCGCAGGGCAGCGAGGCCCGACTCTCGGCCGCCGCGGCGCGGCAGTCCGCCCGCGCCTGCTCGAGCTGCTGGTGGACTTCCGCCAGTTCCTGCTGCAGGTCGGCCATCCGGGCCAGCTGCTGCGCAGTCTGCTGGGCCTGTGCCTGCAGCGCATCCCGCTCGCCCCGCAGCGTCTGGGATTCGCGCTGCAATTCCGCCAGCGAGGCCTGCAGCGTCTGCAGTTCGGCCGTCATATCCGCCGCGGGCGCCGCCGCCGCGCGCTCGCGCTGCTGCGCGAGTTCCGCCCGGGCGGCCTGCAGTTCATCGCGGGCCCTGGCCAGCTCCATGTCGCGGTCTTCGAGTGCCGCCTTGACGCGTTGGAGTTCGTCCGCGCGGTGCTCCTGGACGTGCTCCTGGATGTGGCCCAGCTCGACCTCGCGGAGCTTGAGCTCGTCGCGTTCGCGGGCCACAACCTGCATCTGATCGACCAGCTCCAGACGCATCTGGTCGATATCGTGGAACAGCGATTCGAGCGCCTGGCCAAACTCCGCACAGCCTTCACGGAGTTCCAGCGCCGTTTCCTGGAACGGCTGCAACACGGACATCGACGATGCGGATGGAGATACTACGGACACGACTGGCGCCGCAACTGTAACAAAGGAATGTTCTGGCCTAGGACATGCGCCCGGACGGCACCCCTACACGACAGGAAGAGAGACCGCCCCAAGAACTCTAGGTCAGATCCCGGGGGTGAGCAAACGCGGCGGGCGGGCGAAATGGCGCTGCGCGCATTGTGCCGATCGGGCGGTGTGTAGCGACTGGCGCAGCCGCCGCGGGCGTCCGCCGCGCGGTTTCCCCGGCAGGCTGCCGGTCAGAATTCCGCGTTGCCCGGCGTGCGGGGGAAGGGAATCACGTCGCGGATGTTGGTCATGCCCGTGATGAACTGCACGACCCGTTCCAGGCCCAGCCCGAAGCCCGCGTGCGGCACCGTGCCGAACCGCCGCAGGTCCAGATACCACCAGTAGTCCTCCGGGCGGAGCTGCTGCTGGCGCATGCGCTGCGTCAACACATCCAGGCGTTCCTCGCGCTGGCTGCCGCCAATGATCTCCCCGACCTTGGGGACCAGCACATCCATGGCCCGGACGGTGCGGCCGTCTTCATTGACCCGCATGTAGAAGGGCTTGATGGCGGCCGGGTAGTCGAACAGCACCACCGGCCCGTCGAACTTCTTCTCGGTCAGGTAGCGTTCGTGTTCCGACTGCAGATCGATCCCCCACGTGACCGGATACTCGAACGGCTCGCCGCTGCGTTCCAGGATGTCCACCGCCTCGCCGTACGGCAATCGTACGAAATCGCTCGCGACGATCTTCTGCAGCGTGGAGATGGCAGTCGGATCGATCCGCTGGTTGAAAAACTGCATGTCCTCCAGGCACAGTTGCAGCACATCGCGGAAGATGCGCTTCAGGAACCGCTCGGCCAGATCCATGTTGTCAAACAGGTCAAAGAAGGCCATTTCCGGCTCGATCATCCAGAACTCCGCCAGGTGCCGCGAGGTATTGGAGTTCTCGGCGCGAAACGTGGGCCCGAACGTGTAGACCTTGCCCAGCGCGGTCGCGAAGATCTCCGCCTCCAATTGACCGCTCACTGTCAGGTAGCTCGGGCGATCGAAGAAGTCGCAGCTGAAGTCGACGCGGCCGTCCTGTCTGGGGAGCGCATCGAGATCGAGCGTCGTGACGCGGAACAGCTGCCCGGCCCCCTCGCAGTCGCTGGCCGTGATGATCGGCGTGTGCACGTAGAGGAAGCCTTCCTCCTGGAAGAAGGCATGGATGGACATGGACACCTGATTCCGCACGCGCGCCACGGCCCCAAAGGTGTTGGTGCGCGGGCGCAGGTGCGCCCACTCGCGCAGCTTCTCGAACGAGTGCCGCTTCTTCTGCAGCGGAAAGCTCTCGGGATCGGCCCAGCCGTGGACCAGAATCTGCTGCGCATGCAGTTCCGTGGCCTGGCCCTGGCCCATCGAAGCCCGCAGCTCCCCCTCCACGGTCACGCTGCAGCCGGCCGTCAGCCGCTTCACGTGCGACTCGTAGTTCGGCAGCGACGCATCGGCCACCACCTGCAGGTTGCTCAGGCAGGACCCGTCGTTCACTTCCAGGAAACTGAACCCGGCCTTCGAGTCCCGGCGCGTGCGCACCCAACCGCTGACGCGGACCCGTGGTCCCACAGATTCGGGCTGGCGGGCCCGCAGAATGGTGATATCTGGCATGTCGGTCTGGCTCTCTGAGCAACTCCCTCTGCGGCGGCGAAGCGCCGACCGCGGTGTCCACGGCGGCCGGCGGGGCTACAGCCCCTGGGCGGCCAGGTAGCGTTCGGCGTCGAGGGCCGCCATACAGCCGGTCCCGGCGGACGTGATCGCCTGGCGGTAATAGTCATCCGCGACATCTCCCGCGGCAAACACGCCTTCCACACTGGTGTAGGTGCGGAAGGGAGTGGTCCAGCGGATGTAGCCCTTGTCGGTCATGGCCAGTTGGCCCTGCAGGAACCGGGTGTTGGGCGTGTGCCCGATCGCCAGGAACATGCCGCCGCTCGGCAGCTCGCGCGTCGTGTCGTCGTGCACGTTCCGCACCCGCACAGCCGTCACCCCGTCGGCATCGTTCCCCAGCACTTCGTCGACCACGTGATTCCAGACGATGTCGATCTTGGGATTGTCCAACGCGCGCTGCCGCATGATTTGCGAGGCCCGCAGTTCGTCGCGGCGATGCACCAGGTGTACGACCGACGCGTACTTGGTCAGATAGGTGGCTTCTTCCACGGCCGAGTCGCCGCCGCCCACGACCACCAGCGGACGATGGCGGAAACGCGGCAGCGCCCCGTCGCAGACCGCACACGCGCTCACGCCCCGGTTCTTGAATTTGTCTTCGGAGGGCAAGCCCAGATAATTCGCCCGAGCTCCGGTCGCCACAATCAGCGTGTGGGTCGCGACCGTCTCCCCCTCCCGCGTCTTGACCTGAAACGGACGCTGCCCCAGGTCTACCTCCACCACGTCGTCCGTGACCACGCGCGTGCCGAAGTTGACCGCCTGCTGCCGCATCAGCTCCATCAGTTCGGGGCCGGTCACGGCGTGCGGCGTCTCGTCGATCGGGGGCAGCGTCTGCAAGCGGTCCTGTGACAGGGCGGTGTTGAGAAACCCGTCGAGCCGTCCGGCGGGGAACCCGGCGAAGTTCTCGACTTCGGTCGTCAACGCCAGCTGCCCGAGCGGCAGCGTCCCCTGCACGCGGTTTTCTTCCGTAATTGCCCCTTCGTACAGCAACGGCTGCAGGTTCGCGCGCGACGCGTAAATGGCTGCCGACCAGCCCGCCGGCCCGCTGCCGATAATGACGACGTGTTCAGCCACAGCAAGCGCTCCTTTCTACGGGATCAGACAAGTCGCTTATTATAGGGGCCGGGCGTCCGTCTGGCAGCCGCCCCCGCGGCGGGAGCTGCCCACGCGGGGCGGACGCACTACGCGAGAGGTTCCAGCGGCCCGATGACTTGAACGGCCTTATGCCCCTTGATGGTCCCCGGACTGGCGCGGAATTTGGGCACCCCCTCCACAGAAACCTCCAGCGGCGCGTGCACGTCCTGCTCCGTCGTCACGATATCGCCCACGCGCAAGCCCAGCAGGTCAGCCGTCGTGATCCGCGAACTGGCCAGCGTCGCCACCAACTCCACCAGCGCCCCCTCCAGCCGCTTGCTGACCTGCTGGATCGACTCCTCGGTGGCCGCGACCCGCGCGTAACTGACCCAGTTGTTGGTCGTCAGCTTGTTGCCGATGCGTTCGATGGCGTTGAAGGGTATGCACAGGTTCATCATCCCCCGCACATCCCCCAGGGTGAGCTCGAAGCTGATCAGGACCACCACTTCGTTCGGCGGCACGATCTGCACCAGCTGCGGGTTGCTCTCCACCCGCTCGACCTCGAACTCCAGCGGCAGGATGTTGGCCCAGGCCCGTTTGAGATCGTGCAGGAACAGGTCGGTGATCCGCCGCACGAGGCGCAGTTCAATCTCGGTCAGCGCCCGGCGGGCGACCACGCCCGTTTCCTTGCCGCCGCCCAGGAGCCGATTGATGACCGGGTAGAGGATGGACGGGTTGATGTCGAGGCTCAGATTCCCTTCCAGCGGCTTGGCGGCCAGGAGATTAAAGCAGGTCGGGTTCTCCAGGCTGAAAATGAACTCGCTGTAGGTAAGCTGGTCGACGCTCGTCAGCTTCACCTCCACGATGCTCCGCAGCAGGGCGGACAGCGCGGCGCCGAAGTTGCGTCCGAAGCCTTCGTGCAGCGACTGCAAGGCCCGCATCTGCTCCTTGCCCACCCGTTCCGGCCGCTTGAAGTCGTAGGCCG
>DAISIS010000451.1:0-4794 GCA_036821925.1 Pirellulaceae bacterium | reverse complement strand
AGAATCGGGGACAGGTACTACATGCTGTTCGGCACCGGTGGTCTCATGACCACGCTCGTGTCCGATCGACCTGAGGGTCCCTTCGTAGCTGCTCGCAAGAACCTTCGGGTCCTGGCCGGCCATACGTATTTCGCGCGTTTCTTCCCGACGCCCGACGGCACGCTTGTGAATCATCATTCGATTGCACGCGACGGGCAGGTGTACTTCGGCGTGCTCAAGGCTGTGGTCGTGGACGACGAAGGCACGCTGCGACTCGGCTGGTGGCAAGGCAACGAGAAACTCAAACGCCAGACTGCCGATGTGAAGCTACCGTCGCTCAGGCCGGGTGAGATGCCGACGGTGATCTGGCTCGAGCCGGCGTTCGCGTCTGAGCGTGGCGTGATTGTGGAAGGTACGCTCACGCTGCCGGCTTCTCACGATACCCCGCCCGTCGGTCTACTGATCGCACACAGCAAGGACTCCGGGACGGCGGTCCTTGTTCACGCGCATGGTATCACCGAGCTCGGGCCAATGAGGGCAGACGGCACCGGTTTCGAGGCCGAACAGGAGGTGGACCGAGAGTGGGACTTGGGACCGACCGCGAGATTTCGCCTGCTGCTCCAGGGCAGTCTGATCGAGTTCTACGTCGACGATCTGCTGGTGCAGTGCTACAGTCTGCCGCAACCCGCAACTGGCCAGATCGGACTGATCCACGGCGGAGTTAGCGGGGCAATCGGCGACCTGAAGGCGTGGCAGTGTGTCCGAGAGAACTGAGCGACGGCACGACTATCTGGGTACCATGGGGTATCGCACGACTGTCACGTTGCCCGCGGCACTTCCGGGCAGACGCGTCTTCCTGTGGCTGGCACAACCGCGGCCGATACTTTTCGCGGCTATGGGGCACTGGCGAATGACGAATGACGAGATACCCAAGCACGAAGGAATGACAAATGACGAATGACGTAGAGGTGTGGTCCTTTCAACGCAACTCAGTTTCACTCAATTGCCATTCCTTCGTGCTTGGGTATTTAGTCATTCGTCATTCCCCCCGTGCTTGGGTATCTCGTCATTAGTCATTCGCCAGTGCCCCCGGCCCAGACTGCACGATCGCCGGTGTCACCCATCTCTCACTGCTGACCGGGAACTTATGCATGGCGCGACGCAACCGAGGTACACCGTATCGCTCGCCGCCCAGTGAGCCGGTTGCGGAGCCAGCGCAGCAACCTGGTTATCGGCCCTCGTCGCGCCGGCGCGCGATCCTGTTCCGCGTGCTGGCTGCGCTCTCTCCACTGTACCTGCTGGGGCTGATCAACCTGGAGTTATACTGGTGCGGCATTGGCTATGACACGCGGGTGGTGGTACCGGTCGAGACATCCGGGGCTGCAGACATGTTCTGTCTGAACGAGCAGGCGAGCCGCGCCTACTACAGCGGTGTTGAACTGGCCGGTCCCAACCCGCGCCCGTTTCAGCTGCCGGCGCCGCGCGACACCTACCGGATTGTGGTCGTCGGCGAATCGTCGGTGCAGGGCTATCCCTACTATCCGGAACTGGCCTTTCCGCGGCAGCTCGAGATCTTTCTGCAGCGTCAGCTGCCAGGGCGGCGGATCGAGGTCCTCAATGCGGGCATCGTCGGGATCAACAGCTTCGCGCTGGTCGATTTCGTGCCGCGGATGCTGGCGTGCCAGCCGGATCTGGTGGTCGTGTACACAGGTCACAACGAGTTCTATGGGCCGGGCGGTGTCGCGTCCACAGCGACGCGGGCTCCGTTCCTCTATCCGGCACAGACGCAGCTGCGACGCTGGCGGCTCTATCAATGGCTGCAACGCACGATCCGGGCCGACTCGCCGCGGCAGCCGCTGATCACGGCACTCCCCCGGGACCTGGACATCCAACTGGACGGACCGGCATTCCAGCGTGCAGAGCGGTATTTCCGCGCGCATCTGCGGGCGATTGCCCGCGGAGTGGAGCGTCATGATGTTCCACTGCTGTTTTGCAGTCTGGCGTGCAACCTGAGCGACCAGAGTCCCGTGCGATCGCTTTCGAAACAGGGGCTGACGGATCCCCAGCGCGCCGCGCGCGATGCGGCGCTGCGGGGGGGCGAGCAGAAGCTTGCGGAACAGGACTACGCGGCGGCGCTGACGCTGCTGGACCAGGCCGCGGCCATCGATGCCGGCTATGCCTTGATCGCGTACCGGCGGGCCGCGTGTCTGGCGGCGACGGGTCAGCGAGCGGAGGCGCTGGAGCAGTACCGGCGCGCCCGCGATCTGGATGGCTGTCGCTTCCGCGCCCCCAGTTCGTTCCGCGAGATCGTCCGCCAGGTCGCCACAGACGCCCGGCCCGCGCGCTGCTTTT
Source organism: Pirellulaceae bacterium (assembly GCA_036821925.1). Classification (GTDB taxonomy): domain Bacteria; phylum Planctomycetota; class Planctomycetia; order Pirellulales; family Pirellulaceae; genus JAAYDI01. The sequence continues at coordinate 2,463 of DAISIS010000451.1, read as the reverse complement.
TTCTCGACCTGGACGAGGAGCTGGCGCGCCGGTCCCAGCAGGGCGTGCCCGGCCACGATCTGTTCTGTGAGCACGTGCACTTCACCTTCGACGGGCATCGGGAAGTGGCGCGCGCCATCGCCCGGTCGATCGTGGAGCAGGTGGAAGGCCAGACGTGGCAGGAAGACCTGGTGCCGACGGACGACCAGGTCGCGCGTGCGAGCGGCCTGACCACGTTCGATCATCTGATGGCGCTGGGTTATGCGCTCCGGCTCGTGCATGAAGAGCCGTTCCACAGCGCTCCCGACGCGCAGCGGCAGTCCACGTTCCTGAGCGAGGCAATCAAGCGCCATTTGCGCACGCTGCCGGCGCTCGACCAGATCACGTTTGCCGAGTTGGGGGATGAGCTGCGGCGGCGGGATCTGGTCAACGGCATGGCGTCTGGGCTGTTGGAGCGGGGTGAGACGCAGCGCGCGCTGGACCTGTTCCACACCGCTCAGCGGCGCCGCCCGTGGGAGATCACGTCGTACGTCGGGATCGCCAAATGCCGCGCCGCGCTCGGCCAGCTCGACGAGGCCAGCGCCGCGCTCGCACGCGCGCTGGAACTGGCCCCGGAGGACTTGGAGTTGCAGAAGATCCGCGCTGTGCTCAGCGCGCAGAAGGCCGCAGCGGCCGATCCATTGTGTGTGCCCAGTGAGGAGTAAACCATGCGTAAGCTGTTCCAACCATGTTGCAGTCCTGTTGTCCTGATCCCGCTCTTCGCGGTCGCGGCCGGCGCCGGCGTCGGCGGCGCGGAGCCGACGCGCATCACGCTGGATGCGACCCAGCCGGGTGCGACGATCTCCCCGCTGCTGTTCGGCCATAACGTGGAAGTCACGCGCCGCGGCGTCTGGCGCGGACTGAGTGCTGAGATGGTGGCCAACCGCAAGTTCGCCGCCAGCGAGAACGATGTCCCAAAACGCTGGACGCCGATCACCGACGGCGGACCAGTGACCCTCGACCATCACATGGCCTATGCCGGCGCGCAGTCGGTGCGGGCTGACGTCCAGCGTGCCGGCGTCTGCTGCGGCATCGCCCAGGTCCAGGAGGCGCTGGCATTCCAGCAGGGCGGACGATTCACCGTGCGGCTGTGGGTGCGTACAGCAGCCGATCGAACCCTGGCCGTGCGTCTCACCGACGCCGCCGGGACGGAGGTGGTGTACGAGACCACCTGGCCGGTCAAAGCGGGTGTGTGGGAGTGCCTTGTTCAGGAGTTCGTGGCCGCGAGGACCGGCACTAACGGGCGTCTGGCAATCACCAGCAGCGAGGCCGGCCCGTTCTGGATCGGCGCCGTGTCGGTGCAACCGTCCCACACGCTGCGCGGCATGCGGACCGACGTGATTGACCTGCTGCGGCAGATCAAGCCGGGCAGCCTCCGGTACCCGGGCGGCTGCTATGCGGAGTTCTATCGCTGGCAGGACGGGCTGTTGCCTGTGGATCAGCGGCCGCCAGTCGGCCCCACTGGCCTGCCATTTCTGCTGCCGGAGAATGACGACTACGATACGCACGAGATTGGCGTGGATGAATTCATAGCCTTGTGCCGCGCGGTCGGCAGCGAACCGGCCATCACGGTGCGTTTGAGCGACAACACGCCGGACGATGCCGCGGCGTGGGTCGAGTACTGTAACGGTCCGCCCGACTCGCAATGGGGACGTCGGCGTGCCGAGCGGGGCCACCCTGCGCCATACGGCGTCCGGTGCTGGTTCGTCGGCAACGAATTGTACTTCTTCGGACGGGGCGGACTGTCCGACGCCGACACGGCCGCGCGCCAGACACAGCGGTTTGCCGCGGCGATGAAGCAAGCGGACCCCAGCATCCTGCTGACAGCGTGCACCCGTACCAACGGCGACGACTGGAACAGGCAGCTGATCGCACAGGCTGGCGACACGCTGGACCTGTTCTCGGCGCACGACTACCTGCTGGATCACTTCGAAGGTGATCTGGCCGGCATCGCCCGTGCGCCCACGCACGTGCTCCGGCCGCTGCTGCTGACGACCCGGGCGGGTCTGCAGCAGGCCCTTCCGGCCGGCCGCCACGCGCGCATCGCTTTCGATGAATGGAACACGCGTTGGGGACTCGCGGGCAGCGTCGGCATGGGGATCTATACCGCCGGAGTGCTCAACCTGTTCTGCCGGGAAGGGGAGTCGCTGGAGATCGACCGGGCCTACTACTTCATGGCGATCAACGAGGGTGCGATCCAGGTCGGGCCATTCAACGCCCGGCTCGATACGGCGGGAGAGGTCTTCGACCTGTACAAAGTGCATCAGGAAAGCCACCGGCTCCCGATTGCCGCACCGCCTGCAGACGCGGACCTCGACCTGTGCGCATCGCTCAGCGCGGACGGCCGGCACCTCCACGTCACGGCGGTCAACCGGAGTGTGAGCCACACACAAGTCGCGGAGTTCGAGTTGCGCGGCTTCGCAGGCGCCGGTGCGTGTACCGTCG
>DAISIS010000450.1:0-4804 GCA_036821925.1 Pirellulaceae bacterium | reverse complement strand
AGCTGCAAAGTCGGAATGGAACAAGGGCGCGTCGAAAGGGCGAAGCAAGCGATCCGTGTCAATGACAACAATGAACTCGGTTTCAGTCCGATAGATCTTCGGCTCTAACATCAGGCCGTCTTGCTTTGCCATGGAGAACGCAAGCGTTTCATGGCTCGAAATCTGGCCAGACCTGACGGCCAGGTTCTCATCTGCGTCGGTGCATCCTGCCACGGAGGGAAGCCACGCGGCAAACGCGACAACTACGCAGGCGGCGTTGTGCTTGCTCACCGCTGATTTCCATCTAGCCGCCAACATACCTAGATCCCAGTATACGCTCAGTCGTACTAGGCGCCATTGCGCGGTGGATGAAGAGGCACCGTGTACTCAATACGCACGCGCCATTCGCGAGTGTCCTTTCGCTCGTCGTTGTTGCACTTATCGATGATAACGCCTTGAAACGTCACATCGTAGTCCAAGCGAGTTCCAGGTGGGCCTGACATTCCCGGCTGGGCGTGTGGCACGGCCTACTTGTTGGCCGTGCGATGTGGCACGCGTCCCGTCTGTTCTGTGCGGCTTACTTGGTGAGCCGTGCTGACTGCCGAGCAACGCCGATCGCGAGATCCGTTTCCGAGCGTACGACCTCACGGGGCGCAGCTGTTGCGCTCACCGGTCCGCGCTTTCGGCACGGCTAACAAGTAAGCCGTGCCACACGGCCATAACCTATCGCGATCGCAGCGCATCACTTTCTTCCGTCCGGCGCATCCATCCGTTAGCGCGCGACCATCATCGCTCCCTACGCACGCCCCACGCGTATACGTGAAATCACGGGGTTATTGAGAACTTGCGATAATACAGTCTGCCGAATATCCGGTTTGCATATTCCGGAAAGACACGGCCAGATGACCGCTGGCATCGGTATGCAAGGCCGGTGAAGCGTGCCCATACTCAAACAGATTGGCCGTGCGTGCACGGTATCCAATCGGATCTCTGCTGCAGAACCTCCCCAGCTGCGCCGCGTAAAGGCGGGCTCGGTAATGATACAACCTCGTTTTCGTATCCAACTGCCTGCCGGTACCAGTATATGCGTTGGTGTAGCTGGAGGCACTCCGGGTATTTGCCCAGGTGGCGCCATTGATCGTCAGCACGCCGTACGGGCTGTGGACGAAGCGTTCCACGGCGTCACCAACCGTGCTGACCAGGGTCGTGATGTTGAAGTTGGCATCCCCCAGGTAGAGATCTGCCGGCGCGAGTGTCCTGCTGAGCCGTCTGGAGGCGATTAGCGCGGTGAGGGATCGGGGAACGATCTGGAACATGTGCTCAGCACCGGCGGGCGATTTGCGCTTCTGCCGGGCTGGGTGACCCGCAGCGCAGTCATCGTCTTGGACGCGGCAGGCTGGCGCGGTACAACATCCCCAGGGGGCATCCTGCGTGTGACTTGCGTCTCCACGCGAACGGATGCCCCACGATCCAGACTGCGACGATCCAGACTGGTAATGAGGTAATGCGATAGCTTCGAGGGCAAGACCCATGACACGGCATTCCGTTGTTGCGCCGCTGGCCGCTGTGTGTCTGGTGGCGACGCTGGTTCAGGCTGGCGACTGGCCGCAGTTCCGTTACGACGCGGGCCGTACGGCGGCCTCGCCCCACGAGCTGCCTGCCGAACTCCGGCTTCGCTGGACGCGTTCGTTCCCGGCTCCCCGGCCGGCGTTTCCCCAGGAAGTGCGACTGGCGTACGATGCCTCCTACGAGCCGGTGGTGCTGGGCCACACGCTGTTCGTCCCGTCGATGGTCACCGACAGTGTGACCGCGCTGGATACGGAAACGGGCGCCGAACGCTGGCGATTCTTTGCGGAAGGGCCGGTCCGCTTTGCGCCGGTCGCCTGGGAAGGCCGCGTCTACTTTGTCTCCGACGACGGTTACCTGTACTGTGTGGATGCCGCCGACGGTGCGTTGCGCTGGAAGTTCCGCGGTCTGCCTGCCGACAGGACCGATCGAAAGGTGTTGGGACATGGTCGGCTGGTTTCGCTGTACCCGGCCCGGGGCGGGCCGGTGGTGGTTGACGGTGTGGTGTGCTTTGCTGCCGGCCTGTGGCCAACGGAGGGAGTATTCGTCCATGCCTTGGACGCTGAGTCGGGAACGGCCCTCTGGTCGAATACCAGCGTGGACCGGATCGCCCAGAGCAACTGGGACCACGGTGTCGGGAAGTCCGCCGGCCTCACACCGCAGGGCTATCTGGCGGTGCTGGGGGACAGGCTGATTGTTCCCTGTGGGATGCAACTGCCCGCTTTTCTCGACCTCCCTACCGGCGATGTTCAGCACTACACGATGGGCTGGGGCGGTCGCGTGGGGTTGCCAAAAGGCTGCTGGTTTGCCGCGGGCGTCGGTCCGTATCTGAGCCATGCTGGCGATCTCTACGACATCACACGGCGGAACGACGAGCGGTTCGCGGACACCGCCGCGGACAAAGAGGACTACAAGCCCCTGCTGTATCCTGGCGGGTGGACTCGGCTGGATATCGAACGGGCCAATCAACGGGAGCTGGATTCGTTTCGCGAGCCGGTGTTGACGTCTGGTGCGATCTACGAGAGCGACGGGCGGATTGTGGCTCGCGATCTCACCCGCGTCGCGCTACAGGCCCGGACGCCGGAGGCGATCCCGCCGCATCGCCGCGACGACAGGTATCCGGACAATGTCGGGGCGGCGTTGCCTGCGCTGTGGGAGCTTCCCTCGCAGCTGCAGGTGCACATCAAGGCGGGCCGTCGGTTGTATGTCGGTGGGGCAGGGGTGGTCGAGGCGATCGACGTGGCGGGTCAGGAGCCAGAGGTTGTGTGGCGCGCTGAGGTCGCGGGGACCCCGCATCGGATGCTGGCCGCTGACGACAAGCTGTTCGTTGTCACGGCCGAAGGGAGCATCTGCGCTTTCGCGGCACCCCAGGCTGGCGAAGCGGCCACGTACGCGCTCGCCCAGACGCCGCCGCCTGAGGCCGACATGTGGACTGAGCAAGCGGGTGCGATCCTGCGCGCGGCGGACGTGCGCGACGGGTACGCGTTGGTGCTGGGGATGGACACGGGTCGTCTGGTGGAAGAACTCGCGCGCCAGTCGGACCTGCACGTGATCGGCGTCGACAGCGACCTGGACACGGTGACGGCCCTGCGCCAGCGGCTCTTCGACGCCGGGCTGTACGGAACTCGCGCGACGGTGTTGCTCGGTGATCCGGTGCGTTATCCGTTCCCGCCCTATCTGGCCAGTCTCGTCGTCACGGAGACTCCCGCGGATTTCACGACGCGGGAAGCTGCGCTGGCGCGCGCTGCGTTTCATACGCTGCGACCCTACGGTGGCGTCGCCTGTGCGTGGGGCATGTTGGCGGATCGTCACGGCATCGAGACGGTGGTGCAGGATGCGGCGTTCCCCGGCGCCCAGGTGCGGGAGGCTGGTGATCTGGTGCTGCTGGTCCGGTCGGGGCCGCTGCCGGACGCAGCCGACTGGTCGCATGCGGAAGCCAACGCGGCCAGTACCGGGGCCTCGCAGGACGAGTTCATCCGCGCACCCATGGCGGTGCTGTGGTTTGATGCGGCGCAGCGGTGGCACAAGTATCCGGGACAGGTGCTGGTGCGGGTGGCCAGCGGCCGGCTCGTGATCCTCGAAGAAGGGTTCTTGCGCGCGTCAGACGTCTACACCGGGCGCAAGTTGTGGGAGGTGGAAGTGTCGATCGGCGCCCATCCCCTCACCGGCGCGCACGCGCGGCAAGCCGTGCGTTACGTGCGGCATCGCGAGTGGGGTCCGGAGCCGAGTTTGGCGCCGCATACGGAACTGATAGTCGTCGCAGATGCGATCTACTTGAGCGACGGGACGAGTTGCCGCGTGTTTGATCCGGCCACCGGCGAGTTGACCGGACGCATCGATCTGCCGGCGGGCCTGACCGGACCCTGGATGAACCTGCGCGTCTGGGACGACTACCTGGTAGGCAGCAGCGATCGGCATATTCTGTGCCTCGATCGCCGCACTGGGCAGCCGATCTGGCGTGTGGAAGCGGCGCGTGCGGCGCTGGACCTGGCGGTAGGTGGGGGCCGGGTCTTCTGCGCGGAACTGGCCGATCCGCGGCGCGGCGAAGACGAGACGCGCGACGGCAGCATCTTCGCGCTGGACCTTGCTACCGGCCAGCGCGCGTGGCACAGGGCGGGGGGCACCAGGTTGCGCTACAGTCCGTCGCTGGACGTCGTCGTGACCACCACCGGCTGCTACCAGGGCCGCGACGGTGAACTGCTGCCGCAGCACGCCGCCGCCCCTCCCACGCCGCGCGTCGTCACGGGAGGTTTCTTGCCCAAGGCGGGGGTGCCAGGTTACGTCGCCGGCACCAGGCTGCTCACCGGTAACGAAGACACCCTGCAGGTCTACGACATCGTGTCGGCCGCGCCGATCGGCGAGCCGGTCAGCTGGTTCCGCCGCGGGTGTACGGGCACGCGGGCGAGCACGCATCTGCTGACGACCCGTTATCACGGCAACTCGGCCTGGATCGATCTCAACAGCCGCCAGATCACACCGTTTCTGGGCATCCGTCCGGGCTGCGCGGTGAACAACAACCTGTACCCTGCCAACGGCGTGATGAACATGCCCAATCTCACCGGCGGGTGCACCTGCAACTACGCGCCGGTCTCGATGGCCTGTGCCCCGGCGGGGGTCATCGCACGTGATTACGCCGAGTGAAGGGCTATGCGCGTCATGCGGGCCCGGCACCGGCTGTCACGTCTGGGTGTGCGTCTGCCATCGGACCCGATCCGCGCGCGCACCCGTGGACTCTCGCGCGGCCGTCACCCGATCCGAC